>QHXG01000820.1:0-2550 GCA_003222845.1 Acidobacteriota bacterium
CTCAGTAAATTTGCAAAGTCTGATCACCCGCAGAGTCAAAACCACGACCGTCCCCCAGCTCGTACTTCAAAGCGATAATTTCTGCGAGGTTTTGGCGCGCGCCTTGCCGTAGGCGCAGCCATGAATTATCAAAGCGATCGCGAAGATGTATTCGCAGATTTGTTTTTCTCAGAAACTTCTTGACAGGATCGCTATTGATACTTTATACAAGAGAGTTCGCGCGACGATTGTGTCGCACACTGCGAGGAAGAAACTTTCAATGATGACGAGCAGGACATACAAAGAACATACGGCGAAATGGTCGACCCGTGTCGAGATGCGCGCGGTGTGTTTAGCAGGCGGCCTGAGCTTGTCATCCGTCAATTATTTCGGCGCCAGACTCGGACAACCGAGGGCCATAGATAGCCGAAATATCAGGCATTAATCAGCGGGAGCGGACTCCCGCTCCCAAATCTCAAAGCAAAAATCGCGAGAATTGAAGGAGCGGGCAGCTTCCCTGGGAGGCTTAAAGCCCGCTCCTTTAGTTTTTTGACAATCGAAGTACCTATTTGCGAGAGATGAAGGCAGGGAGCCTTCTAACCCGTGAGATAAAAAGAACGAGACGCCACTGTTAGGCATCGAGTTCTATCTCACGGGTTCAACGGATGACGATCTCGGTCCTTTGCGAGAGTCCGCGAGATCGCCATCTCAGGAGAAGTGTGCCTCGAAGTGTGTTCGCGGCATTGTTCTCTCTGCCTTCATCTATTTTTTAGCACAGATAGATCTCAGATTTGAAATCATTTGGAATCTTGAATTTGAAATTTGAGATCTGGACTTCGCATGTGTGGCTGAGCAGCAAAAGCACCTTCCTTCGAAATCAGGCGTCCGACGACTTCGTAGATGCGAGTCCTACCACATGCACCAAAGTCTCTTCAGGGTGTAGGCTAACCGGCAAACCATCGGATTCCAAACCCGAGATTCTCGGTTCAAATCCGGGCGTCCCTGACAACTTCTTAGGAAGGCCCGACAGTAGAGTGAGTCAAACAGTCTTGAAAACTGCGGCGGTTAATAACCGTGTACGGTTCGACTCCGTAGCCTTCCGCCATTTTGGAGATGTCGCCTAACTGGCATGGCAGCACCCCGCTAAGGTGCCGGGAGGAATCCTGTGAGCGTTCGAATCGCTCCATCTCCGCCATTGCCTGAGTCCGAATCGTAGACCTTGCAGCGGGTAGGTTCGGTGCCAGGAAAGACGGGTCGCTGACTCCTCGCCGAGGATGCCCGTACCGATTCGGACCTGTAGCTCAGCGGAATGAGAGCGCGACTCTGCGAAGGTCGAGGTCGCACGTTCAAATCGTGCCAGGTCCACCAAACCATTTTCGATTTTTGATTGCCGATTGCCAATTGGTCGAAGAGCCCTCACGGTGCGCATCAATCGACAATTGGCAATCGGCAATCGGCAATGGATCTGCCGGCGTAGCCCAATTGGGAGGAGGCGCTAGTCTTAGGAACTAGACAGTGTGGGTTCGAATCCCTCCGCCGGTACCAAACGATTGCAGAATGCGAAATGCAGATTTCGGAATCCGCAATCCGAATTCAGCAATCCGCAATCGGCTTGCGCGTGTAGCCCAATTGGAAGAGGCGGCTGACTTAAGACCAGCTTTATGAGAGGCGCGAATCTCTCCACGCGCACCAACATTTCCGGGGCGTCGAATGCAAAGAGTCGCGCAGTTAGTTTTTCAAACTAACGTTAGAGAGTTCGAGTCTCTCCGACGCCGCCAAAAGTTTGCTGTGGCCTTGGTGTAATTGGTTAACACACTGCACTGTGAATGCAGAGATGACGGTTCGACTCCGCAGGTCACCCCAAATGCAATGCCGATTTTTGATTGCCGATTTCCAATTGATGCTAAGCGACAAAAACCGAAGACCAAAGACCTAAGACCAAAGCACAAATCGGCAATCGGCAATTGGAAATCGGCAATGTTCGGAACTGTGGCCGAGAGGTGAGGCACCTGATTGTCGATCAGGTCAATGACGGTTCGAGTCCGTTCAGTTCCGCCATGCGTCAGTAGCCAAATCGGATCAAGGCACCTGCCTCTTAAGCAGGGGATTGTGAGTTCGAGTCTCACCTGGCGCACCATTTTCAACTAAACTTAGAAAGGAGGTAACAATGCCTTACCAGAAGCTACCAATCGGTGGCGCTCACAGCGAGATTTTGTCGTGGGCCAACCACGATTTCAGCATCGAAGAGCAATCGATGTTGCGCAACGTCTCGCGCTTGCCATGTTTGTTCAAGCACGTCGCACTAATGCCTGATGCGCATCTGGGCAAAGGCAGCATGGTCGGCTCGGTGATTGCGACCAAAGAAGCAGTGATTCCCGCTACGGTCGGCGTCGACATTGGCTGCGGCATGATGGCCGTGAAGACGCCATTCAAGAGCGGCATCCTCGACGGCAAGTTGAAAGTCTTGCGTCTCGCGATCGAAGAAGCAATTCCGGTCGGCTTTAGTGCGCACAAGGAATCAGTTGATGAATCCTCGTACTGGGACGGCTGGAAGGACTTCAGCGAGCTTCA
>QHXG01000820.1:2585-3468 GCA_003222845.1 Acidobacteriota bacterium
ATTGAAGTTTGTCTGGATACAGAAAACTTCGTTTGGTTGATGCTTCACTCGGGCTCGCGCAACATCGGCAAAGAGTTGGCCGAACGTCATATCTCGACGGCGAAGTCGCTGTGGAGACTCTCGGAACTCCCAGCTCCCGATCTTGCTTACTTCATTCAGGGCACGCCGGAATTCGCGGCCTACTGGAAAGACCTGAAGTGGGCGCAAACCTACGCGATGAAGAACCGCGAGATCATGATGGCACGTCTGTTGAAGGTCTTCAACAAGATGTTCAATCATCGTCAGCCGTTCAAGCCTGAGCTTCAGGTTAACTGTCATCACAACTACGTTGCGCTCGAAGAGCACTATGGCGAGAAGGTTTTCGTCACGCGCAAGGGCGCAATCAATGCCGACAAGGACGCATACGGCATTATTCCCGGTTCGATGGGTGCGAAATCATTCATCGTCAAAGGACGTGGGCTGGCTGAGAGTTTTAACTCCTGCTCTCACGGCGCAGGCCGCAAGATGTCGCGCGGTGCGGCGAAGCGAGCCTTCACGAAAGACGACCTCGCTCGTCAAACTTCGGGCGTTGAATGTCGCAAGGACGTAGGCGTACTGGATGAAATTCCCGGCGCTTACAAATCAATCGAGGCAGTGATGAAGAACCAAAAAGATCTGGTCGAAATCGTCGCTGAGATCAAACAAGTGGTCTGTGTGAAAGGATGAAGGCGGAAGGATGAAAGCGATCCTTCGTCAGCGCCGTCTTCATCCTTCATCCTTAACATTTCGGGGCGTGGTGTAACGCAAGCATCCGAGTTTTGGGCACTCGAGGTGACAGTTCAACTCTGTCCTCCCCGACCAAAACCCATTGCCAATTTCCGATTGCCGATTTCCGATTGGTCAC
>QHXG01000160.1 GCA_003222845.1 Acidobacteriota bacterium
CCCGAATTGCTCGTCGAGCCAACCCACCTTCTCGAAAACGTCTCGCCTCATCGCTACGCAGAACATCGCCAGCATTGGAATTGAAAAGACCTGCCCATCATGCTCTCGGACGAAGCTTGCGGCCCAGGCGGGCATGTCCTCCGGATCGCTGTAGCCGACGTCAACTTTCGCTTCGTTACCTATGTTGTTAGTCACTGGCCCAATCAGCCCGATACTGACATCAGCCTGGAGATGGCGAATCAGAGTCGAAAGCCAGCCGCGAGTAACTATGGTGTCATTGTTCAAAAGCACCAGGTAATCGCCCGTCGCTTGCTGTAAGCCAATGTTGTTACCTGCGGCAAAGCCGAGATTGCTATCGTTTAAAACCACGCGCAGATTTGGGAAGTTCTCCTCGGCTTCCTTGAGATACTCCCGCGTGCCATCAGTAGAGTTATTGTCGACCACGATCACTTCGAAATTTGGCCACTCAGTTCGCGCATAGATGCTTTCGAGGCAGAGGCGATTCAACTCGATGTTATTGAAGGTGACTATGACGATCGATGCCTTTGCGAAAACATTACGAACGGCGGGAGCCAGTGCTTCGTATCGCTTCTCCCACGTATTCTCTTTTGCAAATGCACGGCGAGCTTCGATCTGCTTCGGTTCATTGTCAGTCAGCGCGTCGCTGATTTCTTTCTCGAACTCTTTCGCATCCGAAGCCAATCGCACGAAGCGTGACAAGGCTCGCATCTCCGGAATAGGTACAGAGACGATGGGTTTGCCAGCGGCCAGAATCTCATAAGCTTTGACAGGGTTGGTAGATTCCGTGAGTGGAGTACGCTTGAACGGAATGATTATGACATCGAATTTGCTAACCCAAGCGGGAATCTCTGCATAATGTTTTTCGCCGAGCAAAGAAACATTGGAAAGTTTTGCTAATCGCTTTGTATCGGCACTGAAAGTGGAGCCTACCAGAATAAAGTCCCAGTCCGGGCGTCTCTCAGCCAGATCCGCAACCAGTTCAGAATCAAACCAGTCGGCGATGGCGCCGTAGTAACCTATTAGGGGTCTTTTGGGCCGGTCGCTACCGCTTCTGGTACTGACACTGACACGAGCGAAGTGACTATAGTCGCAGGCGTTTCGTACCAGCAGAACGTTTTGATTAGCCTGCTGGGCTTGGGTTTGCAAGGCGTCCGAAGAAACGACAACCAAATCAGCCGACGATAACAGTTCGGGTTCGTGATCCAGCATCGCCTGATCATTAGTGGAAAAGCTGGCGTGGTGGTCCATGCAGTCGTATATGATCGGCCAGCCAAACTGCGCTCTCGCTTTGTCGACTATCGGCCACCAGAAAGGCAACTGCGCGAATGCTACCGTGGCGCCTAACGATAGATCACGGCGAAGTGTGTCCAGCGAAGTGAATAAAGTGTCACAGGCCTGCTCGTCCAAAACGTCCTGGTAGACAACGCGACTCAGCCCGCAGAGGGAAACCTCGTAGACGTTTTGACGCTTTTCCTGAATTGTGTAGGCGGGACCGGAGGGATGAAAGCTTTGCTTCAGATAAAACACTCTATGACCATCAGCGGCGAACCGAGCCATTAACTGTTGAGGGCGCTGGAAGCGAAAGTCCCAATCGATGATTGGAAAACAAATCACATCATGAGCATTCGATTCAAGTGGGATTGCTACGTCTACTGCGCTTGCTTCTGTCGGTTGACCGTTCTGATCTATAGCCTCAGGCTCGATTCGTCTCTGACCATACGGAGGGAGCTTAAGTGCACGGTATACCGGCAGGAGGCGTTGGTATTTGAATCTGCCGTAACGACTCAGCATGCGCCATCCGAGCGAATTTTTTATCTTGTCGAGTTCGTGAGTTTTCGCAGACAACTCCGCTGAAAGCAGGAAATTCTTCCCTTCTAAATCAGCCTTCTTCTTTTCGGAATCGGCCAATTTAGTCTGCATTTCATTCTCGATCCGCGCGTGCGTCTTAAGACGCGCGGTCAGGTCGTCCTGGATGCGGTTGATTGTTTCGCCTCGAGCGATGATGATCTCGTCTCTTTCACTGATTTGCTCACGTTGTCTTTGGAAATCGTTCGCCAGGCGTGATTCGTAAATAAAGTGCGCCTTGTTCAACCAGGCAGAAATTGCTGACCGTACTGAACCAGCATCACTTGGGTCAAACTCAATGTTCTCATGAGAGTTCACTAGCAGGTTTCGAATCGGCTCGTATGATTCCTGGCGCAATAGGAAATTGAAAGGGTGGCCCAGAAGCGCAAACAGTTCCGCGTCGCTCCTTAGTCTGGTGCGTTGCACTTCGTTTCTCTTCGCGATTAGAGAATCAAGAGAGGCTTTGAATTCGTTCACGGCCAGCTCCAAGGACTCTCTTGCCGCGGGCACCCAACGACTGCGCTCAAGAAACGTATAGAGAATGATTGGCAGGATCATTCTTAGATTGCGGTCGTCCAGGTTCTTAAAAATTGAACAGAGCGTGTGTCTTTGACTTAGCCTGTGAACATACTCGGGGGCCAGCTTGTTCGAGCTTGCCCCGCCTCTGTGATAAACAACTGATTCTGAGGAGATTGCGCATTCATATCCCCGCAACCACAGTCTCCAACCCAGATCGACATCCTCTTGATACAGGAAGAAGTCCGGATCAAAGCCGCCTAATTCCTGAAAGGCTTGGCGCTGAATCAGCGCTGCTCCTCCGGAAGCGAAGAGAGTTAAAGAAAAGGGTGCAGCATCTGACAGGTCAGCAGAAGGATCGTCAGAGGGTTCATAGGCCAAACAAAACGCGTCATCTATTCGCCCCTTGAAATCAACTTCGGTCCCCTCCCAATTCAAAACCGTCGAGCCTACGCAGGCGAAGCCTTCTCGTCGACCTGTTTCCAGCAGAACCGACAGCCAGTTCTTTCCGACGCGCATGTCATTATTCAGGAAGGCGACATATTCGCCTTTCGCACGTCCGGCCCCTATATTGGCTGCTTTAGAGAAGCCGAAATTGGTTTCATTTTGGACCAGGACGACGCTGGGAAATCGAGCCTTGACAAGACCCAACGAGCCGTCTGTCGAGCCATTATCGACTACGATGATCTCCAACTGTTGCTTCGGAAACTCGAGGTCCTGCAAGGACGACAAGCAAGCCTCGAGATGCTCACGTCCGTTGTAGTTCAGGATTATTATGGAAACGAGGGTCTCTGGTGTCATTGAGTTTAAATCAGAGCTAAATTCAGGAATCCCTTCCGGTGTGGTGCGACTGAGTGTACCGCATTATACTTAACCGATTTGAAAGTTACCACGCCAGAGTTTGATTTTGAAGTAGCAGGTATGGTACCGATTGTCCGATAACCCACGGCTTCACGCCAGGAGTATCCTGTTGTCCAACAAAGCCCAGAATCCAACTGTGATCGTAACGGGAATGCATTGCTCAGGCACGCGGCTGGTTGCGGCGATGCTCTCCGCATTGTCAGTAAGAATGGGCGACCATCTTCGGACGGCCGAATCGCGTAAAGAGGCCGGGCGCTTTGAGGATGAAAAGTTTGTTCGCTTTCATCGGCGAGTTCTTGCTGAAGCTTGCGTAAGGGATGAACCTGGCTATCCCGATTGGGGTTGGACCGAGAGCGAGCGCGTCGCTGTGGGCCGCTTCAACGACTTTCGTGATCAAGCTGAGCGCCTGCTGATGACGCGGTCTCATGACTCGGACCCTTCGGGATGGGAAGATCCGAGAGCGACGCTTTTCCTGAATGAGTGGGATGACTTGATTGAAGATGCCCGCTACGTTTTCGTTTATGGCTTCCCGTGGGACGTGGCGGAGGCGATGCAATGGCTGTGGATAGAAGAATTCCTTAGAAATCCTGAGTACGCCTATCGCATCTGGGACTTCTATAACCAGCGCGTCCGTGACTTTTATGTCAAGCACGCAGATCGGTGTCTGCTGGTAAATATGAATGCGGTGCCTGCTGATCTCGAGAGGTTCGTCTTTCTGCTGGGAAAGCTCGGCATTGGCTCAACCGATGTAGGTTTGGCAGAAGTAGTCGAAGCCCACAAACCCAAAAGCACCGAAGGGCAGAAGTCCTGGATTGAGACGGCGGTGGTCGGCAATCTCAGGTCGCGCTCGACACAGGGCCCTCTGAGGGCCCGCTGGATAAATCTTGAGCGACAGGATCCGTTGATCGATCTCACGATGCTGGCCTGGCCCGACTCAGCTAAGCTCCTGACTGAACTTGATGGATTGGCAGATATCTCTGGCGATGGTTTTTGGCAACCGAGGCCCATCAAGAGCAGATTATTGAGGCCCGACGCGACTGACGAAGCGCCGGTTGATATTTCGGTGATCACGCCGTGTTACGACCAGGGAGCGTTTCTCATTGACGCGATTGCCAGCGTTGAGCGGCATGCGCCACCAATTTGCGAGTTGATAATTATCAACGATGGATCGCGCGATCCGAGGACGCTGGAGATCCTGGAGCGATTGAAGGGAGCCGGGTACTTCGTATTTGATCAGGAGAACGCAGGTCTTTCAACGGCGCGCAATCAGGGGATCGCTTTGGCGCGCGGCCACTACGTTCTGCCTCTGGATGGCGACAATCGAATTAGAGAGAGATTTCTTCAAGAAGCAATCGAAGTCCTCGATTCCTCTCCGGAAGTAGGGGTCGTCTATGGTGATCGTCAGGATTTCGGGCTGCACCACAAAACGCAGCAGGTGCCGGACTTCGATTTGTTCGAATTGCTGAAGGACAATTTCATCGACGCTTGCGCAGTGCTCCGAAAACAGGTTTGGATTGATTGCGCTGGTTACGACACGAGCTTTCGCGACCTTCAAGACTGGGAGTTGTGGATTCACGCCGCTGAACTGGGGTGGCGTTTTCATCACCTGCCCCAGGTCACTTTCGACTACCGCGTGCGGCCGGGATCGATGTCAAAAATGATCGATTCAATCGATGTCTGGGAAGATTTTTGCAAGCGAATCCGAAGGAAGCACCCGGACTTTTATTGGACTGTGGCCGTCGGACGAATCGAGGCTCTGAAATCAGAACTAAAATCGATGAACTCACAGCTCGCGGAAAAAAACCGCGAAGTGCGACAACTCGAGTCCGAACTGAAAACCAGGAACCCACAGATTGAAGAAAAGGATCGTGAGATTCAGGCGCTGCTCACTGAAATGCAAGCGTTGAGCGCTCGGTTGGTAGAGCGAGAAGCAGAGTTATCGCGCATAACGAGTTCATTTGGCTGGCGTCTTTTGGGTCGTTACGGCCAAATCAAATACCGGTATCTCTTGCCGATTTACAGGCTGTTTGGTCACGTGCCCGCTGCCATAAAAGAACCCAACGCCCGCGCAGAATAACACGTTATCGGAGGGAGTTCCGGCGCGCCAAACTGAATGACTTCAAACGAGAGTGTAATTAGAAATGGGAGTCAAGCAACCAGTGTTCAGAGTTCAAGCTTTAGCTTGCGGTGTTAGGGACGCAACCTGAAGGTTGAACTCTGAACCGCCCTGCTTGAGTCCTCACTTTTAATTCACCGCCTCAAATGATCTGCTCCGGTAAACGCGCTCGAGATGAATGGAGTCGGTATGGATCTTAGCGTAGTGATACCTACTTACAACCGCGCTTCGCTTCTGATTAGGGTGCTGGATGCGTGGCGCGAAGTAGACCAGGCTACGAAGTACAAGTACGAGCTGATCTTCAGCGATGACGGATCGTCGGACAATACAGTTGCTACACTAAAGCAACAAGCGAAGGGGCTGTCTATTGTCATTCTTGAAAACGAGCATGGCGGCGCCGCCCGGGCCAGAAATGCCGCCATCCGGCGCGCGCAGGGTGAAAGAATTCTCATGCTGGGGGACGATATCTTCCCCAATCCGCAACTGGTTAATCGTCATGTCGAGCTGTCCCGGCAATTCGGTCCAGACACCGCAATACTCGGCGACATAAAGTGGCATCCCGAATTGAAACTCAACTACTTGATGCACCACATCACCGAAGTAGGTCACGAGCAGTTTAGTCTTAATGCTTTTCAACCAGGTCAGTACGTAGATTTTCGCCACTTCTACACTGCCAACATTTCCCTCGATAGACAATTCCTGTTGTCCGAGCCGGGTTTGTTTGACGAGAGATTTTCCAAAGTCAACTTCGAAGACGTGGAATTGGGATATCGGCTGGCCAACAGGGGCGTGCATATCCGCTTCGAGCCAGAGGCCTGCGTCTACCATTATCACGATTACACGGCAGAGGCATTCTGCAATCGGCAAAGGATAGCGGGAGAAATGGCGGTCGTCTTTGTTAGACTTCATCCTGAGCTGGGGGATCTCTTCGGGGTTGAAAGAACGCGTGATAGGTATGCCAAATTTCGAAGCTCCAGCTTGGTCGGACTTCCCCGACTTACTGACGCCCCCAGGAATTTTGATGCGATTATCAAAGTCTGTGAAACATATGAGTATGAGTTACCGCTGGCAATGGAGCCAGAGCAAAAATACATCAAGCTAGCGTTGTCGTCGCTCTACGTGAGACTGTTTCGAGCCTGCTTCGAACTCGGCGTCCTTACTAAGTTGGATCCGACGCGGACCGACTATCACGACTATTTGAAGAGCGTCTATTTCAACTCTGACGGTTATTGGAATCTCTATCTGGAAGCTACGGACGCCTTCAGAGACCTTAGCGAACCCGATCGCAGCCTGAGAGAGATTATCCTGCGCAGTTACGCCGACCAAACCAATGCGGGAATGGAGATCGCGTTAACTAATAAAGAAGTGGAATTCCTTCGGCGAAACGAGGCGCTGGCCCAGACCGAGCGCGAGTTAGCGGACGCGCGAAGAGAACTCGACCGCTTCAAAGCGTCCCCTCCCTGGCGCATCGGCAGAACGGTGGTCTACCCCGCCAGGCTAATCCGGAACTTGACCCGAAGGCTGACTTCAACGTTGCCGCAGAGAAATGCTGGAAACGTTCCTAAAGCTGCCGAGGAGCAAGTTCAATCTCCGATCGAGGACGGCCGTGTTTCAAGCCCAAGGCTGGGAATCATCCTGTCCGAACGCGACTTGCCTTCGCCGAAAGAGCGCAGCAGCTTTCTTTCAGAATTCGGGAAGGAACATTGTTTTATCCTGCGCGCGAACCACGATGAATTTAAGGTGTTCTCCGCTGGAAGAGAGTTGAGTATGAATTACGAGGAATTACGAGGCCTTGCCGGTCGACTATCTTTATCAGCCCGACAACTGGGACCAGAGACTATCCGGCAATGACTTCAGAAATGCTTTGCTTTGCCTTTCACACACAGGCGTTGATTTTGTCATTGTGTCGCCGACACTGGCCACGCTGCCAACACTGGCAATCTCTTCTTCTGCCATGAATCATCTGATTTTCTCAAAGAGGCTGGGGCTGGACTTCCTGGAGAACGGAGATAAGCAGGCTAAAGGCCGAGTTATGCGGCTCTTGCCGCCTGATTCTCCAGTAACCGAGGTCCCGGTCGAAGAAGTCTTCAAGAATAAATCCATCAACTACGCCACTGATCCGGGTCGCTACACTCCGGACCAGGGCTATCTTTACCTCGGGCAGACGATGGAGGCGATGTCTGACGCTTCGGCCAGCGAGATTCGAGTCACGCAGTTCATACCGAAATTCAGGAAGGAAAAGAAACTCGTGTTCGTGCTGCCGATGACCATGGCTATTGGCGGGGTGGAGCGAAATGCTGTTGAGGTTATGAGGCAGCTAAAGGAACGCTATCAATTTGTGGTAATCACGATGGACCGGCATGACCAGGCTCACGGGAGCTTACATCATCAGCTCGAAGGGCTGACTGAAGCGGTTTATGATCTAATGGAACTGGGCCACCTTCATTACTACCTGGCTTTTCTCAACGACCTCAAGAGCGTCTATGAGCCTGATGCGGTCTGGATTTGCAATGGAATGTTATGGCTCTGCGATCACGCCGAGCACGTGCGCAGGATTTTCCATGACGTGCCAATCATAGACAACCAGGCTTGGGACGCCGAAGTCGGTTGGAGTGAGTTCTATCACCTGCCCGGCATTCAATCGTTCGATCGCTTCATCGCCACCAACTCCCGCGTATACCGCAAGTTTGTCGATGATTTAAAAATGAATCCTGCCAGAATCGATTCAATATATCCTTGCTTCGATTCAGAGCGTTTTAGCGCCCCGAGCCCTGTCGATGAACAAAAAGCTTTCATTAGAGAGTTCGATCTGCCTGCGGACCGTCCTATCTTTCTCTTCTGCGGCCGGCTTCACAGCCAAAAAGGGCCATTCGATTTTCTGGAACTGGCGCGGCGTAGGTTACAAAAGCAGGATGATGCGTTCTTTGTGATGCGCGGAACCGGAGAACTTGCCCCTGAGGTCGATTACCAACTTGCGCCGTATCAGTTTCGTCGAAAATACTGTGCCTTTGCTTTCCATCGCCTCCGGCCTGATTATTACCTCTCACTATGAGACGATTACGATAGTTTTACTCGAGGCCCTTTCAATGGGATTGCCGGTGTTGGCCACCGACGCGGGCGATATCGGCCTCGTCCTCGAAGAGTGCCAGGCCGGTCTGACGGTCCCGGAAATCGGAGACCCTGATGCGTTCGAGGCGGCCTATGAGAAATGGCGAAAGGATCTGCCCTTTTATTCCGCCAAAGCGAGACAGTCCAGCGCCGAGATTCGCCGGCGTTTTTCATCCGAAACGATAGCGGAACAATACGCCGACTCGTGGGAGAGAGCGATGACGGAATTTGCATGAAGAGCGTTGATAGGTTGGCGACATGGTTCGACAACCCTGCGGCACGAACCCCGAATCCAGCCAGTGCAACTTGTCTCCGGGGCGTAGCACGCCCTTGAGCTAATGCCAGGATGCCGGCTTTGACAGCTTTCCACATTCACGCCGATAATCACGCGTAATGGAAACCACCGTGAACGAAGATGTCTACGCGACGCCCCGCGTGGTGACGGATCTAGCAGACTGCTACTTCTATCACACTACCGACATTCCGGGCGTAGGA
>QHXG01000161.1 GCA_003222845.1 Acidobacteriota bacterium
CGTCCTTTCCAGCGGCAGCGATGTTCGACCTCAGGCTATTTGTTGGGAGCCGGTCGCTACCGCTCCCGGTTCTGTAACAATGCTGTCTACTTTCTCGCCCATCACGACGAGCGCTTCGTGGGTAAGGCCATCATTACTCAGCAGAATTAGCTCGTCTCGTTGCGCGACGCCATCAAGCGAAACGCTGGCGACACCGCGGTTGAGCGAGTGAGGATTTTCGACTTTGATTCGATAAGTCGTATCGCCGCGTCGATAGGTGATCACGAACTCGCGCCAGAAACGTGGAATGCAGGGATCCAGGCGCAAACGCTCGCCCTGTAACTTGAAACCGAGGATGTATTCCAAAGCGGCTCGGTACATCCATCCCGCGGAACCCGTGTACCAGGTCCAACCGCCGCGGCCCGTGTGCGGCGGCACGGCGTAAACGTCGGCGGCGGCGACGTAGGGTTCGACTTTGTATTTGTGCAACCCGGCGCGTGTCGAAGCGTGATTGATCGGATTCAACAGACCGAATAATTCGCCCGCCCGATCGCCGTCGCCGAGCATCGCGAAGGCAATCACCGTCCACAGCGCCGCGTGCGTGTATTGTCCGCCGTTTTCGCGCACACCCGGGACGTAGCCTTTGACGTAGCCGGGATCCAGCTTGCTCTTGTCAAACGGGGGAGCGAACAGACCGATCAGTCCATCGCCGCGCCGAATCAGGTACTCTTCGACGGCGGCCATCGCGCGCGCCGCGCGATGAGGCTCGGCGACGCCGGACATGACGGCCCAGGTCTGCGCAATTGAATCGATGCGGCATTCGTCATTTTGCGCCGAGCCGAGCGGCGTGCCGTCATCAAAATATGCGCGTTTGTACCAGTCGCCGTCCCAGGCATCTTCCAAGCCTTTTTTCAGTTTTTCCAGATATGCGCGATAGCGCTGCACCCTCCCTGACGGTCGGGTTTCTGACTTTTCGCACAGCGGCACAAATGCATTCAGCAGCGTGCACAGAAACCAACCGAGCCAAACGCTTTCGCCTTTGCCTTCAATGCCGACGCGGTTCATGCCGTCGTTCCAATCACCCGAGCCCATCAACGGTAATCCATGCGCGCCGAGGCCTAGACTGCGATCGATGGCGCGCGCGCAATGCTCGAGCACGGTTGCACTCTCACGCGAAACTTCCGGCTGCATATAATTCTCAGCTCTGTCCGACTCGAGCAGCGGACCTTCGATAAACGGCGCCGTCTCTTCCAGGATCGAATCGTCGCCGGTGACATTCACGTAAAACGAGACGACATAAGGAAGCCACAGCAGGTCATCGGAAAAGCGCGTGCGCACGCCGCGTCCCGTCGGCTCGTGCCACCAATGCAGCACGTCGCCTTCTTTGAATTGGCGCGCGGCGGCGCGGAGAATCTGTTCGCGCGCGACCTCGGGCCGCGAATAAACCAACGCCATCACGTCCTGCAATTGATCGCGAAAGCCGAAGGCGCCGCTCGACTGATAAAAGGCCGAGCGTCCACGCACGCGCGATGAAAGCGTCTGGCACAATAGCCAACGATTCACCAAAGTATCCATCGAAGCATCGGGCGTCTTGATCTCGATTGTGCCCAGCAGTTGATCCCAGAATCCCAGCACGCGTTCGAAAGCTTCGTTGACGGCAGCGACGCTGCGGAAACGCGCATTGATCTCGCGGGCTGTGGCTATCGTTTCCGCTTCGCCGAGCAGGAAGACCACCTCGCGGGCTTCGCCGGGAGCGAGTTCGATGGATGCCTGGATCGCCAGGCATGGATCGAGGCCGGCGCCGTCGCGACCACTCAATCCGGCGCGCCGCAAAGCGGCAGGTTGGACTAGTGAGCCGTTCCGACCGATGAATTCTGTTCGATCGCAAGTCATCGTGAAGCGAGGTTCGCTGGTGCCGACCCAGGCAACTCGGTTCGCAAACTCGTTGTTGTAGGAATTGCGTGCGAAGATCGCCCCTTCCTGCTCTTCCAGGTCCGTGACCACGTGCGGCCCGGACGTTTCGCGGACCACACCCAGCACCAGTTCCTGATAACTCGTAACCGAGAGTCTGCGACGATCAGCACTGCGATTGCGCAGTCGCAATAGTGAGACTTTGACCGGCGCCTCGAGCGGCGCAAAGACCAGCAGCTCCTGCGAGAGTCCGTGGCTGGCATGCTCGAAGACCGTGTAGCCCTGTCCGTGGCGAATCAAGTAACTCTGGGTTTCGCGAATCGGCAAGGGCGTCGGCGTCCAGATGGCGCCGGAGTCTTCATCGCGAAGGTAAATGACTTCTCCGGGCGGATCGCTTACGGCATCGTTCGACCAGGGCGTCAGACGATTCTCATGGCTATTAGTCGACCAGGTGAAGCCGCCACCGTTCTCCGTAATCAAGAAACCAAAGTCCGAGCTGTTCGCGATCACATTGGACCATGGCGCCGGCGCCCATTGGCCTTCGCCTAAAACAACCACATACTCGCGTCCGCCATGGGCAAAGCCGCCGAGTCCGTTAAAGAATGAAAGCTTCGGCAGATCGAACGATGTTTCGGGATGTGTTTGCGACGCAGCACGTGGTTGAAACGGCGCGGGCAGGATGCCTTCGATTGGACGTCGCACCAGTTGATCTTCGAGAGAGCCTCGCTCGCTGACGATGACGACGCGTGCGACTGCGTGGAGCAAAATGCGCTCTTCCTCAGTCATGGTGTCAGAACGACGAATAAAAATTCCTCCGGGCTGATCCAACAACGCTTGCGCGCCGGAGGTGCGCACCGCCATTTGCAAAGCATCCTGAAGCGATTGTAGATAGTCCGTCGGATGATCGTTCAGAATCACAAAATCGAATTGCAGACCTTTCGATCGCAGATACTGATGGCCGCGCAGGAGTTGGCGCGCCATCAAGACGTCTTCCTCGCGGTCGAGCCGCAAGATTACGATCGGCAAATCGCCGCTGATTCCATGAGGCCAAAGCCCCGACTGGGTCAGCTTATTCAGCGCTAAGACGTGCGGCCCGGGCCGCAGCGAAGGATCTTCGTACAAAATTCGTCCGGCCAACCGCTGAAACAGATGCGCCTCGTTGGGATCGATGTGCACATGAGTCATCTCGACTTGCGCGCGCGTCCAGGCCAGACGCGATTCCCGCTCGAAGATATTGGCGTCGCGATATTTCTCCGCGAGCGCCACGGCGTGCTCGCGAGACGCGGCCACCCCAGTCGTGTAAACAAGCTGCGTGGTTTCGTTCGGCTGCAGGCGCACGCGGCAACGAAGACTGAAGATCGGATCGAGCACAGCTCCGACGGTGTTTGATAACGGACGATCTTCCATTACGGCAACGGGATCATTGGGCGTATGCCCGCGGCCGAGAAAACGTGAGCGATCGGTTTCGAACTGAATGCCGGTAATCGCCTCGCTAGTCGTAGCCAAAACGTGCAAGCCCCACCGGGGCGCATCCTGTGACGACCGCGGACGCCGGCGCGCGAACAGAGCGCTGTGCGGCGCGTGAAACTCAGTTTCAATAAAGAGGTTGCTGAAGGCCGGATGCCCCAGGTCGTCGGCGCGCGGCGCCAGGACGATCTCCGCATAACTGGTCAGCTCGATTTCGCGCGGGCGCGTTGAATAATTCGCGATCGATATGCGCCTCATCTCGGCGTTGTCTTCCGCCGAGACGATCAGTTCCATGTGCGTCACCAGCCCAGCGTCGCGCCGCCAGATGTCCGCCTTGTCTTCCGAGAAAGCAACCTCGTAACTCTGCGGCTTGCCGCCGATCGGTTGATGGCCCGCCGACCAGACGGCGCCACTGCGGACGTCGCGGACGTAAATGAAACTACCCGAGTTATCGCGGGTACAGTCTTCGCGCCAGCGTGTCACCGCGATTGGCCCACAGGTCGAATAGCCCGCGCCCGCCGTCGTAATCATCACCGTATAAGTTCCATTCGACAGCAATTGCGTGCGCGGCGTCGGCAAATCGGCGGTGTCATAGGCGCGTGTGACTAAGCCCGTCAATGTGCGCACCACGCGTCCGGTCAGGACCTCTTCCGCGCGCGGATGCGCCGCCGGCACGCCGCGCGGGATTCGCTCTTGCAATAACAGCTCAGTAGCCTGCACGGTTGGATCGCTGTGAAACCGATTCTGCATCACGCGATCGTTGAGCAGATTATCGAGCGCAATCAAACTCATGCCCTGATGATGGGCCATGTACGCGCGCACCAGCGTGCAACGCTCGCCTTTCTTGACGCGCTCCGGCGTGTAATCCAGAGCTTCGTAAAATCCGTAACGGGAGAGTCCACCTTCGCGCTCGAGGACGCGCAGATTTTCCATCGCCTGAGTTGGCGCTACGTTCGATGCGATAATGGTCGAGTAAGGCGAAACTACCAGGTCTTCGATCAAGCCGCGCTTCAAACCCAAACCGGGAACGCCGAACGGTCCATACTGATAGTTGAGATGAAGGTCACGCGCAGCGTAGGCGGACTCGGAAATTCCCCAGGGTACGGCCCGTTCGTAGCCATACTCAATCTGCCGGGCAATGATTGCTTCGTAGGTTTCACCCAGCAGCGTCTCGCGATAGTTGCGCATCACCAGCAAGGGCATGAGGTATTCGAACATCGTTCCGGTCCATGAAATTAAGGCGCGGCTACCGTCGATTGCGGTAAGTTGACGGCCCATGCGGAACCAATGTTCCTGTGCCACGTCGCCTTTTGCGATCGCGATGAAGCTCGCCAGGCGCGCTTCCGAAGCCAGTAGATCGTAAAAGGCGTTGTCGTGCCGGCCTTCGGTAACGTTGAAGCCGATCGTGAAAACCTTTCGTTCCTGATCGAGCAGAAACTTGAAATCCATTTCGTCGATAAGGCGCTGGGAGGCATGCGCGACCTGGGCCAAACGTGAGCTGAACGTTCGCGCAGTGTCAGCCGCCTGCTCCAGCGCGCTGGTCAGGGCGTTTAGTTCGGTGAGCGCTTCTGCTGCTTGCCGGTTTGTTCCTGCTGGTCGTTCGCCGCTTTCTTCCAGTTCTGATCGCAGCACGGCAAGCTGCACAAGCACGCGGTCGCAAATCTCCGGGGTGTGAGCGAGCGAGGGTATAGCGTGCAACTCGCTCTCGATCGTCTGCCACCGCGCCTGGGCGTTGGCGTCCTTGTTCGATAAACTCAAGTTTGTCGTACTAACGGCACCCCAGGGCGCCAGCAGATTCAGATCGCGCCGATAGTTGCGTACCTCATGCAGCAGCGAACTGGTCCACCAGCGCAGTTCGCTAAACACATCGCCGCCGTGCTCTTGAGCCAACGCGGCGACGATGTCGTCGATGACGCTGGCGTGTTCGTTCAGTGCCTCGAACCGCTCGACCCATTCAGGAAAAGTCGCCGGCGCGGCGCTGGATAATAGATTCCCGCACGATTGAATCTCGCCGCTTAGTTGCTTGATCGTGATTGCCCCCGTGCGTTGGAGCGTGGCCGTAAGCTGAGACGTTTCTTCCTTGACCGCGCCGAGGGTGTCCGCCAATCCGATCAACACCCGTTCGTCAACGATTTTCTGATCGGGAAGTTCGAGACAGGCCTGCTTGAGTACGATCAAGTGTCCCGCGAGATTGCCGCTGTCGACCACCGAGACGTATTGCGGCCACAAGGGCTGTAAGCTGCGTGTGTCATGCCAGTTGAAGAAATGGCCGCGAAACTTTTGCAGCTTTTCCATGCTCGCGAATGTGAATTCGATTCTTTCGAGCAGCTCAACCAGCCCCACATAACCAAAGTCGTAAGCGGCGAGCGTTGACAGAAGCAGCAGGCCGATGTTCGTCGGCGAGGTTCGATGCGCAACGACGAGCGGGTCTTCCTGAAAATTATCAGGCGGCAACCAGTGATCTTCATCGCCTACAAACGTCTCGAAGAAGCGCCACGTCCGCCGCGCAATGATGCGGCCGGTGCGCACGTCTTTGGGCGCAAACTCCATAGCGCCTTCGATGCGGCGACGGCTGGACCAAAAAGCAATCAGCGGCGAAAGCGTCCAGGCAGCCAGGAACAGCAAAGCAATCGGCAGCGCCTCAGGTCGAATTAAGATAATCATCACCAACGCCGCCAGGGTGATCGCTTCAGCGGGCCACATGAATTGCAAGAACCTGCGCAGATCATGGCGGCTCGACTTCTCCGCGCGGGCCGCGGTCACCCATTCCAGCAAGTGCCGCCGGGAGATCAGCCCGCGGTGCAGGGTGCGCACGATCGCGTCGATCATCAGCCAAGCTTGATGCGCCAGAAACACTACCACCAGTCCGAACTGCGCCGTATTGGTTTCGATGTCGCCCCAGACGGTCCAGAAGTGGCTGGTCCAGGGAACGCCGCGTGGATGAATCAGTAAGCCCGTCGTTACATGCGCGTAAACTGGAAACGCCAGCGTGATAACAGCAAACAGCGTCCACCAGATTGGATTGCCGGGGAGAATGGTCCAGGCGGCAATTAGCAAGGCAATGATCGCCGGCGCCAGCAGGCTGCGCCGCAGATTGTCGAGAATCTGCCAGCGAGAGATTGCCGAAATACGATTGCGCTGTTTGTTTCCCTTAGCGTCAAACACGTAACGGCGCAACCACCCGGCGATCTGCCAATCGCCGCGCGTCCAACGATGCTGGCGCATTGCGTACGTGTCGTAGTGCGCGGGATAGTCATCGAGAAGTTCGATGTCGCTGACCAGAGCGGCGCGCGCGAAGATCGATTCAAACAGATCGTGGCTCAGCAATATCTGTTCGGGCACGCGTCCGTTGAGGGCCCTCTCAAAAGCATCAACTTCGTACAGGCCCTTGCCCGTGTAAATCCCTTCGCCGAAAAGATCCTGATAAACGTCCGAAGCGGCGGTGGTATAAGGATCGATTCCGGTGTTGCCTGAGAAGATGCGGGCAAACAAAGACCGCGAGGCGCTTTCAAGCGAGATGCTCACGCGTGGCTGCAAAATCGAATAGCCGCGCACGACTCTCTGCTCCCCTCGATCGAAACGCGGTTGGTTAAGCGGATGAATGGCGGCGCCGATCAAACGCCGTGCTGCATCGCGCGGTAATTGGGTGTCGGCATCCAGCGTGATCACATAACGAATCTGTGCCAGCAGTTCGGCGCTGGCCGTGGCCACAATAAAATTTCCTGCTGGGTGCGCAGGCGTCCCGCCTGCCGTTCTTTCGCTGTCAAGACTCTCAAGAACCAATCGATTAAACTCGCGCAGCTTGCCTCGCTTGCGTTCCCAGCCTATCCACTTGCCTTCGGTCTCGCACCACTTGCGTGGCCGGTGAAAAAGATGAAACGGCACCAGCGCGCCTCGGCTGTATCGCCGGTTGAGTTCCTCGATACCGTCCTGGACGCATTCAAGAATCTCTCGATCGTTCGGCATCGATTCCGACGGCGCATCGACGAAATCGCCAAGCAACGCAAAGTGTATATGCTCGTCTTGGTTTGCGAGATAGGTAATCTCGAGCTTGTCGAGCAGCGCCGCGACCGTTGTTTCGTCGTTGAAAATCACCGGCACAACCACCATCGTACGTGCTTCTGAAGGAATGCCTTTCGAGAGATCGATCTTCGGCAATAGTCGCGGTTCAAAAATGTGCGTCACGTCCCAGTTGAGCACGCTCAACGCCAGCTCGCTCGCGGGAATCAACATCAACAACGCAGCGATCGCGGAGATGATAAAGCCGGCGCCGGTTTGCAGAAGGGCAACAACGGTAACGCTGACAATCAGGACGGTCACTGCTGCGAAGGTTCCCAGGTAGGCAGGGGCCGCATGACGTTCGACGGCGCGCAGCATTTGCTCGCGGAGGAGCGGACGGTATCCGACTTCGCTTTCCAGCCGCAACAATCCTTCGCCGACCAGAAAATACCCGACGTGGGTGCGTGAAGTGTCTTCGCCATCGGCGCGTGCGTCTTCGGACATCCGCAGCGCGATGCGCGCGATTTCAGGTTCGTTCTTTTTGGTTCGCTTGCTGATGCGCTCGATCACATGCCGGTAGCGATCGCGCGTAGCAAAGTCCATCTTTGAATAGACACCGGCCGGATCCTTAGCCAGCTCCGGATCGATCAAACTGACAGTCTCGAAAAAGTCTTTCCAGTCCAGGGTGGACAACAGCCGCATGCTGGTGATGATGTTGCCCACCGTTACCTGGGCCGCGGCCTGCCGGTGGTGCTCTTCGTGAACTATCTTTTCAATCGATAGACCGCGCCGTTCGAGTTGTTTATCCAGCCACTCGAATACGGTCATCACGGCCGGGTCTTGTTCGCGCAAGCGTTGGGTAAGCTGCACGACGAAAGCGCGGCCAACTGATCGGCGCTTGCCGACGCGTGAAGTAATCA
>QHXG01000821.1:0-2723 GCA_003222845.1 Acidobacteriota bacterium
AAGATGTAAGGAGCAAGGTATTTGAAAGCGGTGAGGCCGCTGCCGACCGGCTCGGAGTGGACCACCCAAGCTTGCTGCCAGAGGCTGGCCGCAACGGTCGCGCACAGTTCGGTCTTTTTCAATTCATCACGAAACTTGGCGCGGAAGATTTTTGAGAGAGCCAGAACTGGGACGAGAAAGTCGGGGCGAGAAAACTTCCAGCTACCATCATCACGCAAGCCGCCGCCGGTGACGATGAAATGAACGTGGGGATGATAGAGCAATTGGCGGGTCCAGGTGTGGAGTACGCCGACCATCCCGATTCGGCCACCGACGAAGCGCGGATCCTGGGCCAGTTTCAGCAAAGCTGCGGACGAAGCGCGAAACAGCAAGTTGTAGATCAGCTTTTGATTACTGCGGGCCACGGCTCTTAACTCTTGGGGCAGGGTGAAGGTCACCAGGAAGTAAGGTATGGGCAACAACAGATTCTGTTGCTGGTCCAACCATTCATTGGCTTGCTCGTTTTGGCACTTGGGACAGTTACGGTTCTGGCAGGAGTGATAGCTGTAGCGGTCTGCCAGGCATTGATTACAGTAATATACCTGACCGCCGAGTACGGCAGTGCGGCATTGTTCAATGTCCTGCATGGTCCGCCGGTGTGAGGGCAGCATTCGGTCGCCAAACTGGGCTCGATACTGCGGACCATGCAGCCGAAAGATGTCGGCCACTTCCAACATTACCAACTCACAAATCGCTCATGAGCTGGTTGATGGCGTCAGCGCCGAGTTGTTCGGCCTTCACCGTGAGGTGGGTGTAGACGCTGGTGGTCGCGGGCGAGCTGTGGCCCAGCCACTCCTGGATCAGGCGCAGGTTGACACCGGCTTCGAGCAGATGGGTGGCCCACGAGTGGCGCAGCGTGTGCACCGAAGCGCGTTTGTTAAGGCGGCTGTCTTTGAGCGCGGCGCGGAAGGCCTGCTGCACGCTGCGCTTGGACATCGGCTCGATTGCCTGCGCCAACTTGCCATGGTTACGGCCTTCAGCGGGAAAGAGCAGCCCCGGATGGCGATGCGTCTTCCAATAGTCGCGCAACAACTCCAGCGTGCGCTGCGGCAGTGGCACATAACGATCCTTCGCGCCTTTGCCGTGGCGCACATGAATCATCATCCGCCCGCTGTCGATATCGGCCACCCGCAGGTTGGTGCCTTCCTGCAAGCGCAGCCCGCACGAATAGATCGTTGACAGGCAAGCTTGGTAGCGCGGCAGTCTGAGGCGCGAGAGAATCTGGCGCACCTCGGCAACGCTGAGGATGACGGGCAGCTTCTTCTCCGGCGCCGGGCGGACGATGCCGAAGATGGCCCACTCACGGTTGAGCGCCTGCTGGTAGAAAAAGCGGACGCCGCAGATGGCGATGGTCATGGTGTTGCGGGAGTAGTGCTTGAAGTTCTTGAGGTGGAGGAAGTACTGACGAAGTTCTTCCTCCGTGATCAAGTCGGGTGACTTGTGATAATGTTCGCTCAGTTGGCGCACGGCCCGCACGTAAGCTTCTTGCGTACGCTCGGAGAGGCCCCTGAGCTGGAGACACTCGATCATTTTCTGTCTGAGTTCCGACATGGCTATACCTCCCGCGTGCTAGTAACACGCGTTTGCGAAATTGGTTAAAGCAAAGGAAGTATAGAAAAGAATCAGAATTGAGGATGACGAAATCCACTCAAACTTCAGCCGTGCGCCATCTGCGCGCAGCGCTTAGTTCAACAAATCGTTGGACGCGAGCGGCGGGAGCGTGTTTCTCATCATAATTGGTCCGGCGATGCTTGATTGAATTCGCGCCGCCGCGTCAAGTTATGCGGCACGAAAGCGGCGGTCTTCCGAAACGCTGTCAGTCCTTGCGGCCCTTACAAGTTACTGATAGCAGCGGCGCTATCGCGTTAGGAGTAGCCTATGCCAGAACTACCATCGTCCAATCCGAAGCAGTTTGTTCAAGGTGCGCCCGTACTGCATGTCTCCGATGTCGTCGCGACGGCAGCATTCTATCGAGACGTGCTCGGGTTTATGTGGGACTTTGGCGACGAATCATACGCTGTCGTCTGGCGCGACAACTCAGCGATCCACTTCGTTAGAGACGATGCGAGTCCCAAGGGCGTCCACTTATTTCAATGGGTGAAGGACGTTGATGCCTACTACAGAGAGATCGTCGATCGAGGGGCCGACGTTGCAAAGGAGCCCACCGACCAGCCGTATGGGATTCGCGAGTTTGGTCTATCCGATGTCAATGGTGTGGGCATCGTCTTTGGTCAGGACATCGAACACGGCTGACTCATCGCTGCTGCTGCCGCATAACAGCCAATAGAGGCGGCCTGTCAAGAGAAAACACTATGGGGTAGTGGCCGGATGGGCCATCCATTTCAATTATGCTATTGACCGTATTTGTTTTCGCTTTTCTCAAGGCTTCACGAACGTCACCGACTGACTCGCAACTTCGTTTAGGCGGAGCATTTCCACCTCACTCCACGCGACGTTTCTTAGTATGGCTCAGAGTCGCGTCTGCGGAACCATATCGGCGGGGTTTTAGGTCTTAGCAGTCCCAGCCGGAGTTCCGCGCGTGAGTGAACTGCACCAAACAGCCAAGCGGGCTCACCGTGAAGCCAGTAGCTTCACGTTGTGCTGTGCCTCATCGAGTGGCTGCTGGTCAAAGGGACCGGAAGCGACACAGCACAGGCGCCAGAAGCTCAACGGTACCGTCGCCG
>QHXG01000821.1:2807-3024 GCA_003222845.1 Acidobacteriota bacterium
CGAGATACCGGCACGGGCAGCGTCACGTTCGTCGAAGCTAATAACCAATCAAGGGGAAACGCCTGCCCAATCAAATCGCGGAGCTCACTGCGGGCGAGTGGCTCAGGTAGGCGCTGGGGATTTGGCGTCTCCCCGCGCGCAGAGCTTAACGCCCAAACAACAGCTCTTCGCGATACTCAGTCTGCTCCTTTAGTACATGGAATGCGGCCTGGGCCAG
>QHXG01000162.1 GCA_003222845.1 Acidobacteriota bacterium
AGAAGGCGGCGCGAAGAAACTTAAGGAGGGGACGAGTAAACATGGGGGCTTCTTCCTTTCGTTTGGATCGACTAGTAACAGCAATCGATCCGGATGAGGCGATCTCGGGGAAGAAGCTACTTCTTCGCGGGAGGTCGCGGGAGCGTTCGGAGCCAACCGACTAAACCGAGCGTAAACTGCCAACGAGCGGCGCGGAGTCTACCACTCGACCGGATTATGTCAACAGCTTTATTGCCAATCGATTAGCAAGGTTCCGTAAGGTGAGATTCTCAACGCGACCCGCCGGGCAGAAAGATATCGTCAGCAGTATTCGACTTACCGTCAGGACCAACTGAGCGTAGGGTAAAGCCGTCCCGAGTGCCTTCATATTCATAAGGCTGGTGCCAGGGATCGACGCGAATGACGCGTGCGAGGTAGTGCGGGTTGAGATGATCGATGAGCGTGGCTTCGCTTTTGGATTCGAGGTAAAAGCCGTGTTCGCGGCGATATGATTCGAGGGCGACTGCGAGCCGGAATTGCGTCGGCAAGTCAGGGCCCAAATCGCTGCCGATATTCGGCGGAAGTGATGAAAGCCTTAACCATCTCAGCAGCGACGAAGTTGCCGTTGAATTGATTCAGCTTCGCTAGCCAGAAATCGTAGCCGGTATAATCACTGTCTTGCGGCTCGTTCGGATTGCGCCGAAGATATCCGAAATACTGCATCAATACGAAAGCGCGGTTGAATTCGGCGTTGTAGAAATTCTGGTTCTCAGCGACTTGTCTTAGTGCTTGCGCGCGCGCGGTGAGGTTGTTCGTGTCGAGTGCGCCGCCGAACAAAGCGATAGCGGTTGCGCGATCATTTGCGGACAAGACATTACCGGCGTTCGTATTCAACCTATCGACGAATTGTGCCGGCGTCATCGAAGTCGGGAAAGCCGTAGTGAAGCGTGGGCGCTGCACAAACTGAGAACTAAACGCCTGCTTGTTATTCTCGAGCACTGTCTCCCAACCTGTTTGGCCCACGACTACGCCCTGTCCAATCTGCTGCGTGTCGGGCAGAAACTCGTTGAAGCGCACGATTGGCACTGCCAGTTGATGCCCAGCGCCAAAAGTGGAAATGCCACTGCCGTCACCATAAGCGGCTTTGTAGAGACGCTCGACCAGATAACCTGTTTGCTGAAATTCAGTCGAGAGAAAGTAAGCAGCCGAAACATTAATACGCTTGGACGTGATGCACGACTGATCGGTACCACAGGAAGTTATCTCGTTCGTCCAGAAAGCTAATCCGCTCGCATCCGGCTGGCGATTGAGAAAGTCATAATAATGTTCACGCACAAAGAAGCCTGCGGCGTCGATTGGGTTGGCGCCATTAACACTGTCGTTGTCCGTGATCGTTACGGTGCCGCTGGCCGGAGCGCCGAGAGGTGAACCTGACGGATTGCTGAGGGTAATGCTGAAGCTCTCGTTCCCCTCCGCATAGGAATCATCGATGACAAGGATTGGGATCGTTTTAAAACTTTGCCCGGGCACAAAGCTTACAGTTCCGAGAGTACTAATATAATCGCATCGCGACGAAGCGTTACCATTCGCAATGTTGCAATTGTTGGCGCCCGCGTTGTCGCTGGTGGCAAAGTCGACAGTGGCAGGCGACGACAAGTCACCGAGCCTGGTAACGGTGACATTGATGCTGATGCTAGCCTCAGACCCGGAATAGCTTGCGCTGCTCAATTGCACCGAACTATCGTCATTCGCAATGGTGATGGTTGCCTGCGAAACCGAAATAAAGCTCGCATTCGTAGCGTTGCTGAGCCTTATAAAGAAGGTCTCATCCGGTTCGAGCACGCTGTCGCCATTAATCGTCACATTGATCGAAGTCGTAGTCGTGCCTGGCGGAAATGTCAGTGTCCCCGAAGTAGCAACATAGTCGCTGCCCGCGGTCGCCGTCCCATCGGCAGTGGTGTAATCCACGGTCAAAGTTTGCACCGACGGGTTTGATAGATTCACCGGAAAGCTGAAAGTCTTAGTTCCGGAATTTCCTTCCGTGACCCGGCCGGTATTCGCCATGAAAACCGTCGGCTTCGAGTCGTTGTCATTAATTGTGATTGTGGCAACTGAAGGCGAACTCAAGATGGCTCCTCCAGTTGGATTGCTAATGGTGAGATTGAAGGTCTCGGCGGTTCCTTCATATAAGTTGTCGTCGATGATCGGGATAGAAATTGTCTTGCTCAATTCACCGGCAGCAAAAGTCAGGGTTCCGCTCGTTGCCGTGTAATCGCTGCCTGCCGTAGCGGTGCCGTCGCTGGTAGCGTAATCGACGGATGTCGGCGCTGAAACATCGCCGGTCCTTGTTACCGCGATCGTGACGCTTCCGATGCCTTCGAATGCATTGTAAGCGGAAGCGCCTAACTGTATCCCTGTTGGAACAGGGGCAGACGATGAAACGAGCGCGCTTTGAACCAGATAGACGGCACTCGGGTTCGAAGAACCCGACGACGTAACGCGGAAGGCTAGACCGTTACTACCCCAACGCACAAGACTTGTGGGTGTACCTGAATTCGTTGGCAGCGTCACCGCCCCCAGAGGCAAAAACGTATTGATGTCATAAGCACTGAGGACTATGCTGGAACCTGGATTCGAGACGAAGAACACTTTCCCCAGATTTCCATCAACAGCGAGCGCGGTATTGAATCCAGTTAGCTGAAATGTACCGACTGCCTTTTGGGCTTCTGGGTCAACCACGCGGCCTGTAACCGAGTAAAGCAAACCGTTGGAGAATTTTAGGCCGTTGACATAACCTTGGAGCAAATTGTTTGTAATTGAGACCGGCGTGACACCGGACGCGCTGACAGAAAACTTCACCAACTCGAAGCCGCTCGAAAAGCTATCGTAGCCGTATATCGTAGAAGATCCGTTGAACTCGATCGGGCCGACCGCATAGTAGTTTCCGCCGCCCGTACTTGAACGCTTAACGCCATTATCAAAAATCGCCACCCCATTGTTCAGGTTGTTGATGCCAAGCGATACGGCGACCGTCTGCGGATTTCCGGGCATGACTTTTAGATCCGCTGGCTGCTGCGACACTCCGTGCGGGAATTGGAGGCCGGGTGTTTGCGTGGGGACATCGAATCGCCGTATAGCGGCCGCGCCATCGAGGTTGACGTACAAGCTTTGCCCGTCATCCGACAACGCAAGCTTGTCAGGTTCGCTGCCCACAAAGATTGATGAACCCACGGCCCCAGTTGGCGGGTTGATCGTGGTGATGCTGTTCCCGTTACTTCCCTGGGAGCTCGGGACACTTGCATAGATTCGCTGGTTAC
This sequence comes from Acidobacteriota bacterium, assembly GCA_003222845.1. Classification (GTDB taxonomy): domain Bacteria; phylum Acidobacteriota; class Blastocatellia; order Pyrinomonadales; family Pyrinomonadaceae; genus UBA11740. Next base: position 3,297 of record QHXG01000162.1, read on the forward strand.
TTTGGTTGTAAACCAGATCGTTGGCTTGCAGATCTATGCGGCGCACAAAACTCGGAATATATTGCGGCGACGGCGTGGCGGTCGGCGTAGCTGAAGGCGTCGGCGTTGGCGTTGGGATCGGGTCTCCCGATGGAATTAGCGAGGTTTGTATTATGAACAATTGCTTTCCGGTTGTCCGGAACGCGAGGCCGTTGCTACCCCAACGGATAATGTTGGTGACATCTCCCACGACTCCGCTAATAGTCAGCGTTCCTAGTTGGAGAAACGTGTTGATGTCGAACACCTTCAGCGTGCGAGTAGAACCGCTAAACTGGTCGGAAACAAGATAATAGGCGCGACCGACGGAAGAATCGGGAACGAATGCAATCGGGCCACCTGAGTTCGTGATACCGGAAAAGGTTCCCTTCAGAGTTCCGTTTGAGGTGTCCGGATCGATTTCCTGTCCGTTGCCGGCGTAGATAACACCATTGTCGAACTTCACTCGCGATCCTGAAGCCAGCGATGAACTGCCGGTAATTGAAACGCCATTGGCATCAATTTTCAGAGTTGTAAGGCCGCTATAGAATCCTGAGCCGTAAAGCTTCGCAGCCGAAGCCGAAAAGGCGAGATAGTCGCTGCCGGAAATATGGCCTGGTCCGGCATTCGAGCGCGGGACACCGTTATCGAAGACAGCCACGCCCGCCTCTGGCGGACTGGTTCCCGGGTATGACCTCGCGACGGCGACCAGATTAGGATTTCCGGGCGCGACGGCGAGATCGGCTACCTGATAGACACCAAAAAATGAATCCCGTCCCACAGGAAATTGCAATCCGGGAATTTGCGACGAAACATCGAAACGACGGATCGAAAACGCACCCTCCAGCGAGGCATATAGAGTGTTGCCATCGTCTGATAATGCCAGCTTGTTGGGTTCGCTGCCAATAAATACCGAACTAGTAATTGCGCCGCTCGTTGGGTCGATCGTCGTGATGCTATTGCCACCGCTGCCAACGCTGCTTGGAACGCTGGCGTAGAGTAATTTTGTCAAAGGACTGTAGACCACGTCGTTTGCGGTCAAAGGTATTTGTCTGATGAAGTCGGTTTGCGCCTGAGGCAGAGGTCGATCGTCGAAGCGGGCTCCGGCAATCTGAGTTACAGTAAAGGCAAGTGTTGCGATAACCAGACTGGCAAGGCCTCCGAAGCAAAGCAGTCTCAGATTGCATTTGACACGCTGCGTGTGGGCGCGTCGAAACATCTTTCTTATTGAGCAAGTCCTAATAGGCTAACTATACTTTTCGCCCCATTTAGGTGTCAACGGACCTTTTTTCGTTTTTCTTTTGAATGATTAGAGTCCGTATACGATGAGATAGCGCGTCTTCAGCGCGACCCGCCGGCCAGAGTAACATCGTCAGCAGTATTCGACTTACCGTCAGGACCAACTGAGCGCAGGGTGAATGCGTCGCGCGTGCCTTCGTATTCATAAGGCTGGTGCCAGGGATCGATGCGGATGATGCGTGCGAGGTAACGCGGGTTGAGATGATCGATGAGCGTGGCTTCGCTTTTGGCCTCGAGGTAAAAGCCGTGCTCGCGGCGATAGGATTCGAGGGCGGTGGCGATTGATTCCAATTCGGCGCGGGCGCGGGCGGCCTTCTCGGCGTTCAGGGCGCGCATCAGCGTGTCGAGATCTTCCCAACGTCGGTCGCCGGTTCTAATCTCGGCGACACGCCACTGGCCTTTATCGCCCTTGACGAAACGAAAGGCAGTTTCGACTTGCGCGGTTACGACTGCAGAGTTGCCCATCGCGTCGATATCCTTGATGCGCACGGCGTCGGAAGGGAGTTGGATTCCGGCCATGCGGGCGATCAGGCGGCGCGCTTCTTTGGGCGTGAGATCGCCGGCGGCGAGCGTGCGGCTGGCGACAAAACCAATACTCGCGGCTATCGAGATTAACAACGAGAGAATTACGACTCGCTTGAGCATGTTGAGTCCCTCCGATTCATGAAAGTAATTCCAACGTTCAGAGTCTCTGGCAAAGACTCATGCGAACACTTTTAGGCGAGTAAGATTCAACCGCAGAGGACGCTGAGGATTACGCAGAGGAAATGCAAGTGCGTGATTTCCTCTGCGATCTTCGAGAACACTCTGCGTTGAATCGGGTCTTACCGCTACTTGGTTCGAGTCTTGATGCAATCTCCGAACGCGAACTGGAAAAATGACGGTTTCAATAGTGGCTAGGCGCGCGCTTTATTAACCAGCATGCGCAGCATTGTCTGAAGCTGCACGGTCGTGAAAGGCTTGGGGAGGAACACGACTGCGCCCGCCTCGAAACTCTCTTTTGAAAGTTTCGGATCCTGCTCGGCAGTCATCATCATCACCGGAATTTTCATGAACCGCTTTTCAGTTCTCATGTAGCGCACCAACTCTGGTCCCTGAATGTGGGGCATCACGACATCAAAGACCGCGGCGGTGAAATTCGCATCATCCTGAAGTGCCTTGTAGGCTTCCTTTCCGTCTCGCGCGCCGACCACGGAGAATCCTTCCTTCTCCAGAATCATACTTACCAGCCGCAGGATGGCCGGATCGTCATCGGCTACCAGCACACGCCCCTTCGCAGTGTGGTCGTTTGTACTCAATTCAGATACCTATGCTGCTTCCATCGCTCTGCCGCTTTCGCCTGCTTTGAGCGAAAGCTCCGCGGCCAGTTTGATTGCGGCGACCATGCTTGAATGTTCCGCGATTCCCTTGCCGGCGATATCGAACGCCGTCCCATGATCTACTGAGGTGCGAATGAAGGGCAAGCCCAGAGTCACGTTTACGGCTTCACCAAATGACAAACACTTAACCGGAATCATCGCCTGATCATGATAACACGCCACTACGGCGTCAAACTCACCACGGGAAGCGCGCAAAAAAATCGTGTCGGCAGAATAAGGGCCGCGCACATTGATATCGTCTTTCACCCGGCAGGCTTCGACTGCGGGCACGATCTCTGACGCTTCTTCAATGCCGAACAATCCGCCCTCAGCTCCGTGTGGATTCAAGGCCGCCACCGCGATGCGTGGACGCTCGAGGCCCCATCGCCGCAATTCGCGATCGGCGAGACGGATTGTCTTCTCAACGCGCTCGCGGGTTACCAACCGAATCGCTTCATGAAGCGGAACGTGAGTGGAAATAAGCACGATGCGAAGATTCTCCGCCACAAAGCCCATCGCGTACGCTTCGGTGGCAGTCAAATGCGCCAGGAACTCAGTGTGGCCGGGAAAGCTGTAGCCGCCGAGGAACAGCGCGCGCTTGTTGATAGGAGCGGTGGCGATCGCGTCGATGCTTCCCGCCGCGCAGAGTTCAACCGCCGCCTCGATGTAACCAGCGGCCGCTTTGCCGGCGTCACCCGACTCAATTCCGGGCTCGACGTGTCCTTGAATATTATCGAGATGAAAGATTACTGTGTCGCTGAGTCGATCGGGAAGGCGTTCATCATAGCGAACGATCTCGTACCCACACTGCAAGTCCAGAGTACGCGCATTGTGCGCCAGCAACTGAGCGTCGCCGATGATTACCGGAACACATACGCTCCGGACCTCGTCTTCGGCAACAGCTTTTAATACCACTTCCGGGCCAATCCCTGCCGGATCTCCGATCGTGATGCCTATCCGGGGGCGAGATGATCGAAGATTTGCGGAAGAACTGATCAAATTATCTTCGTTGTCCGCCAACTAACCGCCTTAATTAAAGTCCGCGGCCTCTGGCTCGGTCTCTTCAACACGTACCGGTTGAGACCCGCGCTCTTCGGCTTTGTAAATGTATTTGATGTGGCGATAGCAAATGAAAAATGTCAAATGACAAAAGGAAAATGATCCGACCGACCGCTCGCGCCAACCAACTACCTTAATTAAAGTCCGCGGCCTCTGGTTCGGTCTCTTCGACGCGCACCGGTTGAGGCCCGCGCTCTTCGGCTTTGTAAATGTATTTGATGTGGCGCTTGAGAACCAAAAGGTTCGGCGCCGACCGACGATTGATCTTCAGCGCACCTCGATCGTACCACTCAATGGTTCCTTCGACCTCTTCGCCATCATCCAGGACGAGCACCATCGAAGTGTGCGCGTCGATTTGCTTTTTGTAATAGTAGATTTCGGCATGCGTCTCCGTAGGTGGCGGCTGACGCTTGCGTACTTGAATCGAAGATGGCTGCGGCCCACGTGGCGGGGGCATTCCGCTCCGCTGCATTCCGCCGTTAGCCTGGTCGCGCTGGTGTGCTATTTCTCGCCTGGCTTTTACATCTGCGAGCGTGGTTCTAATAAGTTTGCGATTCACAATAGTGCCTCCAAGAGAAATTAAAAAGAGAACGCCTTGACGCTCCCGAGAATGCGTCCCTGCCTTTATTACCTGGCAAGTCCAGCCCGTGAATTGCAGGCTGCGACCTCCCGAGGAGAGATGCGCATTGGAACCCGTACGGAAATATCGTTAGGGATTGCGCGACATGCTACACGAGTCAGGGGGAAAACGCAAAGCTAGGAAAGATCAGATCATCTTCCATTTGTCATTTGACATTTTTCATTTGTCATTCGCGATTTCTATCTCCCGCCGGGAGAGAGGTAGGGGTCAGGGTGCCAAGCGTAGAAAGCGAAAAAATGGAGAGGATATGTTTTGTTCTCGCTAAGCCCTCACCCAACCCTCTCCCAAAGGGAGAGGGAGGGAAATAGCAAATGAAAAATGTCAAATGACAAATGGAAAATAGTCGGGAGTTCCCTACCGACTAATCTGCCTTCTTCCTGATAAAGGTCGGCACATCCAAATCTTCCATTCGCTTTGTCCCCGGCTGTTGGGCCGGAAATTCATCCGGCGTCCGCGGCGCATACCTCGGCGGTGTGGTAACGGGCATTGTCGCGCCTGCGGAGGTTGTGGCCGTCGCCACTTCCCTGCGGAACCCGGTCGCAATCACCGTAATTTTCATGGCGTCCGCCATCGTCTCGTCAATCACATGGCCGAAAATTATGTTCGCGTCTTCGTCGGCTTCTTCACGCACGATCGAAGCGGCTTCATTGACTTCGAACAGCGTCAGATCGTGACCGCCGGTGATATTGATGAGCACGCCTCGCGCTCCTTTAATCGAAGCCTCTTCCAGCAAAGGTGAAGAGATCGCTTCCTGCGTCGCCTCAATCGCGCGGTTTTCGCCGCGGGCATGTCCCGTGCCCATCAGGGCCATGCCCATGCCCTGCATGATCGTCCGCACGTCGGCAAAGTCGAGATTAATCAGTCCCGGCACGGTGATCAGATCGCTGATGCCCTGCACCGCCTGACGCAAAACATCGTCGGCGGCCCTGAAGGCGTCGGCGAAAGATGCGCCCTGCGGAACGGCGGCGAATAATCTTTCATTCGGAATGGTGATGACCGTGTCGACGGATTCATGCAACTCGTTGAGACCCTGCTCAGCCTGTTGCATGCGGCGCCGGCCTTCGAAGTGAAATGGCTTGGTCACCACCGCAACCGTGAGCGCGCCCAATTCGGTGGCGAGTGATGCGACGATCGGGGCGCCGCCGGTGCCGGTGCCGCCACCCAGACCCGTGGTCACGAAAACCATGTCCGCGCCTTCGAGGACCTCAATGATTTTGTCAGTATCTTCGAGCGCCGCCTGCCGGCCCACTTCGGGATCGGCGCCGGCGCCGAGGCCTTTCGTCAATCGGCCGCCGAGTTGAATCTTGACGGGCGCCCGCGAACGCTTCAGCGCTTGCAGATCGGTATTGGTAACAACGAACTCGATGCCTTCGATGCCGGCGTCGATCATGCGATTCACAGCGTTGCCACCGCCACCACCAACACCGATAACTTTTATCCGCGCTCCCGTAATTGGCGGCTCGTCGTCAATGAAAATATTTATGCTTCTGCCGGGTTCGCGTACCTCAGGTGTCATGGGTTTTTCCTCTCCTCCAAATCTTCCGAACCGGGAAGGTGTCCACGGCCTCTTTCGTCTATTTTGGGTTGGCTGAACCACGGGCCTCTATATCTTGCGAACAATATATTGTGCCATTGGCGCGCCAGCATACAACACTTGGTCAAAAAATACTACTACTAAAACGATTGCGAAACTTGGAAACGAAATGCGTTAGCCGTCCGGAGCCGCCTCGCTTCGCGGCGCCCGCGCGCTGTTCCAGCGCGTGCGCTCGATGCGAAACCAACGCGAGTCCAGCCGCGGCTGCCCACGCCGGGCTCTGAACGTCTTCAACGAGACCTGCAAAACGATCGCGCTCCGGATAACCAACGCGGACCGGAGCGTCGAACACCTGCTCCGCAGTTTCGACCATGCCGTAGAGCAGCGCGCCGCCGCCAGTTAGCACGACTCCACTCGACAACTGTCGATTCCAACCAGAGTCTCTAATCTCGTCAGACACATGCATCAAGACTTCCTCGGCACGGGGCTGCAAAATATCGCAGAGAATTTGTCGCGAAAGCTGTCTGGGCGCGCGGCCGCCCACTGAAGGAACGTCCACCATCTCCCCACGCTGAGCATCGCTCAACGATGCGCTCGACGCGCAACCGACGGTGCGCTTGATCCGCTCAGCTTCGGGAATCGGCGTGCGCAAGCCGAATGCGATGTCGTTAGTAAAATGCGAGCCGCCGAGCGGGAAAACGGCCGTGTGTTGCACGGCGCCTCGCTGGTACACGCAAAGACCCGTTGTTTCCGCTCCGATGTCGACAAGCGCTGAGCCGTACTCCTTATCATCTTCCGTGAGCGTAGCTTCGGCGGCGGCTAGCTGCTCGAGGATCATGTCCGCAACGATTAGTCCAGCGCGATTCACGGCATTGATGGCATTCTGTCGCGCAGTCACCGGGCTCGTAACGATATGAACCTTGACCGCCAGCCGCGCGCCGGTCATCCCCACGGGATCGTTAATGCCATCCTGATCGTCGACGATAAACTCCTGGGGAAGACGATCGACGATTTCGCGGCCGGCGGGAAGCTGAATTGCGCAAGCCGAATCGATTGCGCGGCGCACGTCGTCGGCGCTAATCTCGCGGTCACGGCCGGCTACGGCGACTATCGCCTGGCCGTTAAAGCCCATGATGTGCGAGCCGGCGAGGTTGATAGTTACTTCCTCGGCTTGTACGCCGCTCATTCGTTCCGCATCTTCGACGGCTCGCTTGATTGCCTCGACGGCAGCGTCGGGATTGACGATCACGCCTTTGCGGAGACCGCGCGATTCGGTTTCTCCCATGCCGAGAATGTGAAGCAGACCTTCGTCTCCTGGGCCGGCAACAATACAGGTCACCTTGCTGGTACCGATGTCTAGACCGACGGTGTGACTTGTTCGCTTTGCCATTTGAGCTTCTGCGTCTTAATCGATTCCTATTATTTCAGCGCGTTCTCAAGCTTTGACTGTTCGTTGATTTGTCTTCGCGCCGAGAGTTGCTTCGATCAGCCTTGGGCCGATCGGCCCCAGGCAACGAACCGTTACCTTTCTTATTCGCATTCCGATCGAGTGCCGATGTGGCTTCGACATTGGAATTCGACTCGGGGACTATCGCGTCGCTGTTGTTTGAAATCTTATTGCCGGAACTCGTGCCCAGGATCACGCGGTCGCCTTGCAGATCGACGTAAGTAATAGCCGCGCCGTTCATCGACTGTTTGTATCGATCCAGCACTTCCAGGGCCAACTTCAAATGATTGCCGAGATCCCGTCCTCCCAGCCTCACCTCAATCTGCGAATCGTTACCGGCGAGCTGTGCCCGCACGTCGCGCAAATCGATCAGGTTAACTTCGCTCACGCGCTCCGCCAGACCGAGCGGCTCCCAAGCCCGCACAACCTCTTGATATTTCTGCAATCGCGCGGCGTTGTCAGCGCGCGCTTCGTCATTTCCGTCCTCGGTCAAGCCGCGAATAAAAAACGGCGGCAGGCGATCGGCAGGTTTCATCTCTCCTAACACGACTCCTTCTTCGTCCACCCAAACCAGGTGGCCTGAGGAAGAGCGTAGTACGGCGAGCGGCACACGCTCAGTAATGCGCACGCGCAAACGATCGGGCAACACTCTCGTGACTATCGCTCGGCGCACTCCGGGCAATCGACCTAACTCAACGCTGAGGGCTGAAAGATCGGCCCGCCACACGCCGGTGTGCGCCACCGCGCGTCGAGCCAATCCTTCGATTTCTTCCGCGGAAGTACGCGAGGCGCCGGTCACATCGATGCCCCGCACCTGAAACATCGAGGCCGAGGCCGCCGCTCGATAGCCAACAACCAGCATGATGATCGTCAGAATTGCGAGAATGCCTTTCAGCGCGAATGGCACGTAGCCAAACAGCGCGCGGAATGAAAAATTCCTGACCCGGCCCGCGGCTGAACCGTCGCGCCGGGCAGGACGCTGAACGAAGCCCTTCGAAGTCGTGGCTCGTCGCGAACCTCTGGATGCAATGACTTGTTCTCTCATATCTTGTGTCTTTATTTGCTGCTCCATAACTCTACTTCATACTCCAGATCGATTCCGTGCTCGCGCTTGACGCGTTCGCGAATTTCTTCGGCGAGGGCCAACGCATCCGCGGCCTTGGCCTCTTCGCCTTCGGTGACGATGAAATTCGCATGTTTCGGAGAAACGGTCGCACCGCCGCGCCGAGTTCCTTTCAGACCGAGATCGTCGATCATCTTGCCCGTGCCGATCGGACTTGCCGGCGCGTTCTTAAAGAAGCAGCCAGCCGAGCGCGCGCCGTGCGGCTGCGTCGCCATACGTTGGTTCTTCGCTTTCTCCATGCGCGCGCGAATTTGCTCGGAGTCGTCCGGATGTAGCGATAGCGTGGCGCCCAGCAGTAACTCCCCCTCTTTAAATGACGTGTGGCGATAGTTCCATTTCACTTCGTGTCCGGGAATTTCGCAGACACGGCCATCTCGCGCGACACGCACAGTTTCGACGACTGTGCCGATCTCCTGCCCGTAAGCTCCGGCGTTCATCCAAAGAGCGCCTCCGACGGTTCCGGGAATCCCGTTCAGTCCTTCAATACCTGAAAGACCCTGACGCGCAGCGTCGATGCAAAGACGCGGCAATGAATAACCGGCGCTGACCGATACCAGGTTGCCACTGAAAACTGGCTGGTCTTTCAATTCTTTCAGGCTTACGATGACGTAATGATGCTCGCCGTCGTCGGCCAGAACATTGCTGCCGGAGCCAAGGGCTCGCCAGGCAATTTCGCGCTGATCGAGTTCATGGACCAATGAGGCCGCAGCCGTCTCGTCCAGCGGTGACAGCACCCAATCGATCGCGCCGCCTACGCGCAAACTTGTCAGCTCTGCGAAGCGCCGGCCGCGCTCGGCGCGCACACCCAGGTGCGACGCTAGCTCGTTAACTGCTACATCGCGCGATGCTGAGTCAGTGGTGTTTTGTTCTTCGACTTCGATCATTTCAAAGCATGTGATCTAGCTCCCTCTCCCTTTGGGAGAGGGTTGGGGTGAGGGTCTAACGATGAAATCAAAAAAGCTGTCATTGTCTTTTCTTTCACTCGATTCGCCCGAGATAAGGAAGAAGAGTTCATTTACTGTGTTCCGCAGCTAAGCCCTCACCCTGCCCTCTCCCAAAGGGAGAGGGTAAACACTTCTCAACTCGACGTCACTGCCTCCTCTCGCAATAGTCCCAACAACTGATCGCCGACACGATGCACTGAACCTGCGCCCAGCGTAATCACGAGATCACCTTCGCGCACCGTCTCGCCCAGAATCTGCGGACCATTTTCGAGCGCGCCGATGTACTCGGCGTTCTTGTGACCGTAGCTCTTGATTCGATTCGTCAACACTTCCGCATTAACTCCGTCGATCGGTGTTTCGCTCGCGGCGTAAATATCAGTCACCAATAGCACATCGGCCTTATTGAAAGCGCTGGCGAACTCGTCCATCAGATCATTGGTCCGCGTGTAGCGATGCGGCTGAAATAAAACAACGATGCGACGGTTCGGCGCGCCGATTCTGGCGGCGCTTAACGTAGCTTTGATCTCCGTCGGATGATGGCCGTAATCGTCAACGACCGTGACGCCGCGTTCTTCGCCTTTGAATTGAAAACGACGATCAGCGCCGCTGAATTCGCCAAGTGCCTGCGCGATCTTCTCGAACGGAACTTCCAATTCGAGCCCGACGGCAATGGCCGCCAGCGAGTTGTAGACGTTGTGCTTGCCGGGCACTCGCAGCGAAATCGAACCGAGCACATCGATGCCGCGCCACACGGTAAAGCTCGAGCCGAATGATTGGTCGTAGCCGATTTCGTGCGCCGAGATATCGGCCTGTGCGCTCAAACCGTAGGTCACCCGGCGTCGTTCGACTTTCGGAATCACCGCCTGCACGTGCGGATCGTCGAGACAGAGAACCGCGGCGCCGTAAAACGGAACTTTGTTGACGAAATCAGCGAAGCACTTCCGCACGTCTTCCATGTCGTGGTAGTAGTCCATGTGTTCGCGATCGATGTTCGTGCAGACCGCGATCGTCGGCGTCAGCATCAGAAATGAACGATCGCTTTCGTCGGCTTCAACCACCATCAAATCACTTTTGCCCAGACGCGCATTCGCGCGATAGGTGCGCACAATGCCGCCGATTACGAAGGTTGGATCGAGACCGGCAATCCCCAGAACGGTCGCGACCATCGAGGTCGTCGTCGTCTTGCCATGCGAACCGGCGACGGCGACGGTGTGCGGCTTCATGCGCATCAATTCAGCGAGCATTTCGGCGCGCGGGATTAATGGAATTGCTCGACGACGCGCCTCGATAACCTCCGGATTGTCGTCGCGCACGGCGGTTGACCGGACTACGACGTGGGCGTCGCCAACGTTTTCCGCCGCGTGTCCTTCGGTAATTTCCACGCCGAGTTCTTCCAGGTGCGCGGTCACTTCAGACTTCTTTAGATCAGAACCGGAGACCCGGAAGCCAAGGTTGGCGAGCACTTCGGCGATGCCCGACATGCCGATGCCGCCGATGCCGATGAAATGAATGTGCTGAAAGCGTCTGAACATAGATCTTAGATTTCAGATCTCAGATCATTATGGACATAATTGACGCGGTGGACGCAGTGGACATGCTGGAGTCCACGATGGTCTCATTGCTCTCGTTTCCCTGGCCTGCCTCTGCCCTCGCCAATTACTCCTTCTATTAAATCAACTGTAGTCTCGGCCGCGTCGCGACGTGCCAACTTGCGTGCGGCCGTTTCCATTCTCGTAATCTCTTCCGGGGCGTCGATCAACGAAGTGATCTCATTAGCCAATCTCTCACCGGTTAACTCTTCCTGAAGGATCATTCGCGCCGCGCCAGCATCTCGCAGCGCCTCGGCGTTGCGTTGCTGCTCAAGTTGACCTGGTAGCGGCGCCATGATTGCCGGCTTTCCCGCGGCCATTAATTCAGCGGTAGTAGTTGCGCCCGCCCGTGAAACAATCAAGTCATTTTCCGCGACCGCCGTCATCATTTCATCGATGTACTCGCGCACCTCGGCTTGTTCTTTCCAACTCGCGGCTTGGTAAGCTGCGCGCACTCTCTCGAAATCCGATTTGCCGGTCTGATGCGTCACGTGCAGGCGCTGGCGATAAGGCTCGAGATGTGGCAGCGCCCCGATCATCGCGTCATTAATTGCGCGTGAGCCTTGCGAACCGCCAAACAACAGCAACGAGAATCGCCGCGGATCGCGCTGCTTGGGTTTGATATCAAAGAACTCGCGCCGCACCGGATTGCCGGTGACAACTCCTTTGTCGTGAAAATATGGCAGCGTGGCCTCGAACGAGACTGACGCCGCGTCGACAAAGCGAGCCAAGCGACGATTCGTAAATCCCGGGACTGCATTCAATTCCATCACCACCGTCGGATAGCGCATTAACGCCCCCGTCAACACGACTGGACCACTCACGTATCCACCGGCGCCCACGACCACGTCGGGCGCGAACGATTTGATCAAGCGGCGCGCATCCAGAAAACTCTTTGGCAAAACCAGCAAACCACGAAGTCGCTGCAATAACCCCATGTTCACCAATCCCGCGCTTTCAATGATCGAAAGTTCAAATCCTGCTTGCGGTACCAAACGATTTTCCAAACCCCGCGTCGTGCCTACGAATCGAACTACCGATTTCGCGTCGCGTCGCATGATCTCTTTCGCGACCGCGATCGCCGGATAGATATGCCCGCCGGTGCCGCCGGCCGCGATTAGCACGCGCATCTTTCATCCGTAACGGGGCCGCGCAACAACTTGCGCCCGCTGTCGCCGCTCCCGTCTCTGGGCGGCGCGATTCGCGCCTTGCCAACCCTCTTCGTACTCATCCTCTTCACTCGCGCGGCTCTTTAGCGGAGCGTACTGAGAAATGTTCAGCAGGATTCCGACTGCCGCGAGCGTCGGCACCAACGAAGAGCCGCCATACGATATGAACGGCAAAGGAATGCCCTTCGTTGGCACCAGGGCGAGCACCACGCTGATGTTCAAGAGCGCTTGCGCAATGATGCCCACGACAATCCCCAAGCCAAGCAACGTACCGAAGCGATCCGGTGCTCGTAAAGCCGCGCGCGTTCCGCGCCAAAGAAAAACTGCAAAAACAAAAACCACGATCAGCGCTCCTACCAAACCCAACTCTTCGCTGATCACCGCAAAGATAAAATCCGAATGCGCAAACGGCAGGAAGAGAAGTTTCTGACGGCCCTGCGCGAATCCGAGTCCATGCGTCCCCCCCGATCCAACCGCGATTAGCGATTGCACGACCTGATATCCCGCGCCCTGCTGATCGGCCCAGGGATCGATGAACGAGGCCAAACGTCGCCAGCGAAACGGCGTGAAGATCAGCATCTTGCCGATGAACAGCAAAGCCGGCGCCGCCGCATAAGCCATGTGACGAGGACGAACGCCGGCCGCGAAACAGATCGTAAGACAAGTAATCGCCAGCATCAGCGCCGTTCCGAGGTCCGGCTCTTTGACAACCAGACCGGCCAAAACTCCCAGCACAATCATGCACGGCAAAAAAGTCTTCCAGAACAAATGCTCCTCGCCCACCCGCCTCTCCAGGAAGTATGCGAGGAATAGTGCCAACGACAGTTTTGCCAGCTCGGACGGTTGCACGGAAAAGCCGCTAAACTTAATCCAGCGTCGCGCGCCATTCACCGGAGAAAAAGCAAAGACCGCACCCAACAGAGCAATCGTCAGCAATAGCGAGCCGTAAACAATCCATCGTCGATTCAGTCTCTGATAATCGAACCGCATGGTTACAAACATGGCGGCGAATCCAATCATCGCCCAGAGGGCTTGCTTAGTCACGTAATGGAATTGGCTGTGGCCTTCCTGCTGCGCGATCACCGCCGAGGCGC
>QHXG01000823.1 GCA_003222845.1 Acidobacteriota bacterium
CCTGCAACGAGACGCCGGAATTGATGCCGCTTCCGATTCAGCTCGCGCATCAGTTGGCGCTGCGGCTTTCGCAAGCGAGAAAGTCGGGACAACTTCCCTATCTTCGCCCTGACGGCAAGTCGCAGGTCACAGTTGAATATCGCGACGGCCGTCCGTTCCGGGTCGACGCGGTGGTAATCTCTTCTCAGCACGCTCCCGAAGTGACTAACGAACAACTTAGATCAGAGATTCGCGAACACGTTATCAGACACACGGTGCCCAGCGACTTGCTCGACGATCAAACCAAGTATCACATTAATCCTACTGGACGCTTTGTAACTGGCGGCCCCCAGGGCGACTCGGGATTGACCGGGCGCAAGATCATCGTCGACACATACGGTGGCTATGCTCCTCATGGCGGCGGCGCCTTCTCCGGCAAGGACCCGACGAAAGTCGATCGGTCTGCGGCGTACATGGCGCGTTACATCGCCAAGAACATTGTCGCGGCCGGGTTGGCTGAGCAATGCGAAGTCCAACTCGCCTACGCGATCGGCGTCGCTGAACCGGTCTCGGTTCGAATCGACACCAGAGGCAGCGGCCGGATTGGCGAAGCTCAGCTTTCCGATCTGGTGCGCAGACACTTTCCGTTGACGCCGCGAGAGATCATCGAAACTCTCAATCTTCGCCGGCCGATTTATAAAGCCACCATCGTACGGACATTTCGGCCGTACGGGTGACGGTTTCACCTGGGAAGAAACCGACAAGGCTGAGACGCTTCGGGCGGCGGCGGGGGTTTGAGGTTACAGAACCGCGAGCGGTAGCGACCGGCCTATTTTCCATTTCTCATTTGACATTTTTCATTTGCCATTTAAAGAAAGCTTAAGGAATGAGCTCACCAATACCGTTACAGTACCGCGAGTGGTAGCGAACGGATCATTGCTAATTTTCGTTCACCATTTACATTCACCCAAGGACATTAACTAATGAGCACACCAATGCCTGCGTTTGAACATGACATAAAAGATATTTCTCTCGCGCCTCAGGGAAAGAAGCGCATTGATTGGGCTGAGCGTGAAATGCCGGTCCTGCGTTTGATTCGTGAGAGGTTTGCGACCGAACAACCGTTGAAGGGCACGCGGCTGATCGCCTGCGCCCACATCACGACTGAGACTGCGAATCTTGCGCGCGCCCTGCAAGCGGGCGGCGCAGAATCTCTTTTGATCGCTTCCAATCCCCTTTCGACTCAGGACGACGTCGCGGCCTCTTTGGTTTCCGATTACGGCATTCCGGTGTTCGCTATGAAGGGTGAAACCACGGACACCTATCGTCGTCACGTGCAGACGGCTTTGGAATTCGAACCGGATGTAATTATCGACGATGGCTCAGACGTGGTGGCGACAATGATTAAGGAAAAGCCGGAGCTGAAGAACAAGATTACCGGGACCACGGAAGAAACCACCACCGGCATCGTGCGTCTGCAGGCGATGCAAACCGCGGGCGTACTCACCTTCCCTTCCATCGCGGTCAACAATGCGCAGACCAAACACCTTTTTGACAATCGTTACGGCACGGGCCAATCAACGCTCGATGGCATTATTCGCGCGACCAATATCCTACTGGCCGGCCGGACTTTGGTCGTCGTTGGTTACGGATGGTGCGGCAAAGGCCTGGCGTTGCGCGCCCGCGGCATGGGGGCCAACGTCGTGGTGAATGAAGTCGATCCGATTAAAGCCGTGGAAGCCGTGATGGACGGGTTCCGTGTGATGCCGATCGCTGCGGCAGCTTCGATCGGCGACATCTTTGTCACCGTCACCGGCAATCGTCACGTCATCGATCGCGATCACTTTGCCATGATGAAAGACGGCGCGATCGTTTGCAACAGTGGGCACTTCGATCTCGAACTAAATCTCGTCGCACTGCGCGAACTGTCCGAAGCGCCGACGCAAGTGCGTCCGTTTGTCGAAGAA
>QHXG01000822.1:0-546 GCA_003222845.1 Acidobacteriota bacterium
TCATCAGGAAACAGATTCTTTTGAGTTCGCATCTGCGGGGCCTGGCTCAAAAAGTGGATTTCCCTTTTAAAAGGGGCAGGTTAATGCTGGGAGCGCGGGCACCCTCGCCCGCAATGAGTAGTCCGTGTCAGAACCGCGAGCGGTAGCGACCGGATCATCAAGTTTCGCGGAATTCTTAGGTCCCGTCGCTACCGCTCGGGGTTCTGACACGGACGGCTGAGATTGAAGGTTTCTCGCGGATTCCAGCCTGATTTTTCAGCCGTTCGCTTCGCGGACTGTTTCGATTTCGCTACCGAACCCCCAGCGATAAATCGCTGGGACGCGGTTATGAGGGAGACCGTCTGAAATTCCGTAGCGACGAATGGAGAAGTGCTCGGCGTGAGTGATTGGCGGGAGGCACACGACAAGTGCTATCAAATACAAGGAGGTGGCGGCGACGCCTAATCGAATTTGATGATCCGTTCTTCTTTGCCTACAAGGATCCTAAGGACTCCGATGAAGAAGGCTGCTATGTTATCATCGGCGTGTCCGAACGCGGCCGGCTTT
>QHXG01000822.1:558-2369 GCA_003222845.1 Acidobacteriota bacterium
CGCGAATAATCAGCGCCCGCAGATCAAATCGATATGAAACGGAACTCTATCAAAAAGAAAGCGGAGAAGCGGTCTAAGTTAGACGAAATCGATCCGTTAGACGATCTTGATGTAGGCCAACTGGAACTCGTGGCCCGCGGTCGAGGTTGGGACACTGACCCGAAAGAGGGGAAGAAACGCGCCCGCGAGCTTATTAATCTGAAGGCCCGCGAACGGCCGCATTCTCGCAAACGACGAGTGGCATGATCCTCGTTTCATTTCACCTTCAAGAATGAGTTCAGCAACAGCCCGTTCGTGAGTTTTGTTCGCTCTTAGTGAACCAAGACGATCCTGACAAATGGTCCCATGCGCAAACCTGTAATAGCCGGAAACTGGAAAATGTACAAGACTGTTGGGGAATCTGTCGCCACCGCCATAGCTCTGAAGCCACTCGTCACTAATGCCAACCATTGCGAAGTCATCATCGCTCCAGTTTTTACAGCATTGAAGAGCGTCGCGGATCGTCTGGAAGGATCGAATATCAAAGTTGCCGGACAGGATTGCGCGACTGAAAGAAGCGAAGGCGCATTCACGGGCGAAGTGGCCGCTTTTATGTTGCGCGAGGCGGGATGCTCCCACCTGATCGCCGGGCACTCCGAGCGACGACAATACTACCTTGAGAACGATCACATGATCAGTCGCAAAACTCAGGCGGGCATCTCCGCCGGGTTGAGTGTGATCGTATGTATCGGCGAAACTCTTGAGCAACGCGATGGCGGTAAGGCCCAGGACGTAGTCAGCGAGCAAATAGTCGGCAGTCTCAGCGGGTTGACAGCCTCTGACCTCGACCGTATCATCGTTGCTTACGAACCTGTCTGGGCCATTGGCACTGGACGCACCGCGACGCCGGAGCAAGCGCAGGAAATGCACGCGTTTATCCGGCGCGTTTTCGCGGAAAGGTACTCGCAAGCGGCGGCTGAGGCTTTGCGGATTTTGTACGGCGGTTCAGTCAAGCCCGACAACATCGCTGGTCTGATGAAACAGTCGGACATCGATGGCGCATTGGTAGGTGGCGCGAGTTTGAACGCCGAGAGCTTCGCGCAGATAGTTAATTACAACAAATAGTTAATTGTCCGTCGTCAGTCGTCAGTTGTTCGTTCAACTTCAGATTTGCAAGATTGACCACTGACCACTGACAACTGACAACTGACAAATAGAATGTTGACTTACACTTTATACGGGCTATTTATTCTGTCATGCGTGATCCTGATCCTGGTGATCTTGTTGCAGCCAGGCAAGTCTGACGCAGGCGCGCTCTTTTCCAGTTCCGTCTCGAGCACCGCGTTCGGGCCGCGCGGAACCCAGACGCTGTTGGCAAAAATCACGATTGGCGCCGCGGCCGCTTTCATGCTGATTGCTTTGACGCTTTCGCTGCCCGCGATCAGTGGCACCAGTTCAGTTTTGCAATCCGGAATTCCCGAGCAGACGGCAGTGCCAACGCCATCGCCGACCGCGACTCCGCAACCTGCTCAGTCTCCGTCGCCAACACCGACACAGACAGCGACTCCGAAGAAGTAGCGCTAGCAATCCAGACGGATTGCGAGTTTTTTGACAGCCTTTCCAAATGAGCCGAAGTGGCGGAACTGGTAGACGCGCACGTTTGAGGGGCGTGTGAGGTAACTCGTGGGGGTTCGAGTCCCCCCTTCGGCAAATCAACTCCTAAACGCGAGAGCTTAAGCACTTACAGCCCCAGGAGAAATTTGGTGTCTATGATGTGCCGAAAATAGACACTGCCGGCGTGTCGGTCGAGTCCGCGAAAAAGGTGCTGACCG
>QHXG01000822.1:2513-2720 GCA_003222845.1 Acidobacteriota bacterium
AGGTCATCAAAACTTGGGCTGGAGCGCAACGCAGGCACCTCCAAAGAATGATTTTCCAATGATCTCTTCAGGCAAGCAAAAGCGCGATCATTGTCACCGATGAAAGCATAGACCTCAGCCAGGTAGAATAAGTTGATACGACCGCGCTCAATGCGGTCCCGCTGAAACTCAAGCCATACGCGGCAATATCCTTTCGTCCCTGCGGCG
>QHXG01000163.1 GCA_003222845.1 Acidobacteriota bacterium
GAAGAGAGACCTGCGCTGACTAAAGGATTTTGTCGATTGTGATAACACGAGCTTTCGTTGAGAAGTTTATGACTACGGTAGCCGCTGGGGATTATAGGATCGCGAGCGGTCGAAAAGCGAGAGCGCGAAAGCGAATAACGTTACCGAACCGCGAGCGGCAGCGACCGGCTAGGGTACGCAGGCGGCCCGCCTGCTTTTTGTGTGAGCGCTGCACGTCTGAGATTGAGCAGGCGGGACGCCTGCGTACCCAATGGCCGGTCGCTACCGCTCGCGGTTCTGTAACGTTCGCGCATTGCGTTGCAGTCCGCTCAGCTTCGCGCGCTTCATGGCGCTATGACGAAAACGGGTGGCGTACGTTTCGGGCGTCAGTTCGAGAATCTCTGAAAGGAAAGTATTGACGTTTCCCTCGCGTGGTTCGAAGCGCGGCTCATCAGTTGTAGGTGTCGCGTGATTCCACGGGCAAACGTCCTGGCAAATGTCACAACCGTAAAACCAGCCTTCAAGATGTGCGTCGATGTCTTCGCGCATCTGCGGGGCGCGCGATTCGATCGTGGCGTGCGAGATGCAGAGATTTGAATCGATAACGTAAGGCTCGGCAATCGCGCCGGTCGGACAAGCATCGATGCAGAGCGTGCACGAGCCGCATTGGTCAGCGATTTCTTCTCCGTCACATTCGAGTTCCAGGTTCAAAAGCAGCTCACCGATGAAAACCCACGAGCCGTATTCTTGGGTAATCAAGTTTGTGTGCTTACCCATCCAGCCGAGGCCTGCGCGCACGGCCCAGCCTTTGTCCATGGTTGGCTGAATGTCTACGCAGACTTTGCCTTCAGCTTCGGGCCATTGCTCCTTGATCCATGACAACAGTTCGCGCAGTTTTTCACCGACAACTTCGTGATAATCGTCGCCCCAGGCGTAACGGGAGACCTTGCCGGTCTTGGAACTATCTGAATGTTGAGGCTGCGTGTAGTAGTTCAAAGCGACGACCACGACGGAGCGGGCGGCGGGGAAGATTCTATGCGGATCCGTGCGCTGCTCCGGATCGCGCAGCATCCAAGACATCTCGCCGTGATAGCTGCGCTGCAGCCACTCTGCCAGCCTTTCGCCCTCGGCGCATAATTTGCTCGCGGGCGCAATGCCTACCTTCGAGAATCCTATTTCAAGAGCGCGGCGTCTTATGCGGTCGCCGCCATTTGTGTAGTTAGGGTTCACTTCACCACTTTGCTATTCTGTAGAGCAAGACCTTCGCTGCGAACTCATGCAATCAGAAATATCACTTCCGCGGGAGATATTGTCCAGCGTCGAGCAAGCGCTGGCCGAAGACATAGGGTCCGGTGATGTGACAACCAATAGCATCGTCCCGGCCGAGGCAACTCTTGAAGGGACGATGGTCGCCAAACAATTTGGCGTGGCCGCCGGGCTCTCGATTGCGCAACTTGTGTTTCAAGTGCTTGATAAGCGCGTCAATTTCAGCCCCCGCACGAGCGACAGCGAAAGCGTTAAGGCGGGCCAGATACTAGCCGCAATCAGGGGCCCAGCGCGCGCGATTCTTAGCGGCGAGCGCACGGCTCTGAATTTTGTCGGCCGCACGTCGGGGATTGCCACACTCACGCGACAGTTCGTCGACGAAGTTCGCGGCACCAAGACCAAGATCCTCGACACGCGCAAGACGGCTCCGAACCTCCGCGCCTGCGATAAATTGGCGGTGCGTCTCGGCGGAGGAGAGAATCACCGCATGGGACTGTATGATCTGATTTTGATCAAGGACAACCACATAGATTTCGCGGGTTCGATCACTGAAGCTTTCAGCCGCGCGCGCAAACATCACAAGGGCCTGGAAATTGAAATGGAAGCGCGAAGCCTGATGGATGTCGAAGAGTGTCTCGAGCTGGGAGTGACCTGGATAATGTTGGACAACATGTCTCACGAAGAGATTCGGCAAGCTGTTCTACTAAGCAACGGGCGAGCAAAATTAGAAGCTTCCGGCAACGTGACTCTGGCGAACGTTCGTCACATAGCGAATACCGGAGTCGATTACATTTCGGTCGGGGCACTGACTCATTCATTCAGGAATTTTGATGTAAGTCTGACTGTATCAAAGGTATCGGTTTAGAATTAGACCTCTCGAGAATTTGCGCAGCGTGGCACATTGATTTAGATTCTCAATTAAAAGAAATCATGCAGATTAACAACTCAAGATACGCGTCTGATGAATTCCCCGCTTACACGCCGGAAGTTGCCGTCAAGACCCAATCAATATTTGACCGTCTTCGCGGTGTGCTTCCGGACATCGAATGGCCCGTGCACGCGCCTTATGTTGCGGCTATTAATGAGTTGAAGTCTGAGCTCAACGCCGTCATTCTCGCGCACAATTACCAGACGCCGGAAATTTTTCACGGAGTCGCAGACATTACCGGAGACTCGCTGGCTCTCGCTCAGCAGGCAGCACGCACAGACGCGGATGTGATCGTTCTCTGCGGCGTTCACTTCATGGCGGAAACTGCCAAGCTGCTTTCTCCCGAAAAGACGGTGCTGATTCCGGATTCGCAAGCCGGCTGTTCACTCGCTTCGTCCATCACTCCCGACGACGTGCGTCTGCTGCGCCAGCGTTATCCCGGCGTGCCTGTGGTCACTTACGTGAATACTTCGGCAGGCGTGAAGGCTGAATCAGACATTTGCTGTACCTCGGCGAATGCGGTCGAAGTAGTCGAGTCACTCGGCGTCGCTCGCGTGATATTTCTTCCGGATGAGTTTCTGGGCCGCTATGTCGCGGGACAGACGAAGGTCGAAGTCATCCTGTGGAAGGGACACTGCGAAGTGCATGAGCGATTCACCGCTGAAGACGTGCGTCACTACAAGCAACAGTTTCACGACATAGAGGTGCTGGCGCATCCTGAGTGCCCGCCAGACGTTCTGGCCGAAGTCGACTTCGTAGGTTCGACGGCAGGAATGATTAAGCATTTGAACGACAGCAGTTCTCGCAGAGTTGTGATGATCACTGAGTGCTCAATGTCTGATAACGTAGCCGTCGAGTTTCCTAAAATTGAATTCATACGACCGTGTAATCTTTGTCCACACATGAAGCGAATCACCCTGCCGAAAATCCTACGCTCGCTCCAGACAATGGAGCACAAGATTGAAATCGATCCGTCTATAGCTGAAAAGGCGCGGCGCGCCGTCGAACGAATGGTTGCGATAGGTCGCAGGGACTAGCGGTAGATATCCTTGCGATCATCAATCGTAACAATGTACAGCATGAGCTTCTCACGCTCAGTGCGATAGATGATTCGATAACGGCCAGTTCGATATTTGCGATGGCCTTTCCATTCGCCTTTCAGCAGTTCGCCAAGATCCGGGTGGAAGCCACTCGGTCGATCGCTTTCGCCACTTGTTCACCCAGCTTGCGATCGGAATGGATTAGCTTATCGAATTTGCTTTCTGCCAGCTTGGAGAGGATGACGTTGTACTGAGGTGTCATAGTTGGTGCCGACGCTTGATCTCAGACCACGGAACAACCTCCCCGCGTCTGATTTGCTGCTCTGCCTCCAGGATTTCTCGACGGAGTTCGTCGTCGGCCTGAAGTTCGGTACTTACATCGGACAGTAGCTGCTCAATCAATTGCTGTAATTCCTCGGGAGGTAGCTGCTGCGCGGCCGCGAGGATGCTCTCCAGGTTTTCGCTCATAACTCAGTAACTCCCAATTAGATTCAAGCAGAAGATACGCTCGTGGTCGGAAGTTCTCAAGCGGAACAGACTCGGTAGCCTCAAAAAAAGTCGAGCGCGCCTTCAAGATGAAGACGCGCTCAAGATTCTTCTCGCCTCGTCCGATCTTAGAACTTAAGACGAAGTCCGAGTTGTAGCTGGCGCGGCGTAGCCGAGTTGTTGGTGTTTCGCAGGGCTCCGGTGGCATCTCGGAGCTGCAGAAAAGCTGGATTGGAAGGTGCCAGTACTTCACCGGTATTTTCGTTGACGCCGGGGTTACCATAGTTAAACGCCGTCGTTGAAGCATATGTGAGATTCTTGAAGTTGAACACATTGAAAGCCTCGAAGGACGGCGATATCTCAAGTCTCTCGCCTAGTTTGAATTTGCGCTCGAGACGTATATCAAAGAACCTCAGCGACCTGTTGCGATAAGAGTTGCGCTTGCTGGGTACGCCGACCGCAAGAAAAGGACGATCACGGTTGCCGTTATCCTGGTTAAGGTCGCCGCTGGTAAAGCCGGGGCAATTCGAAGCGGTGGTACACGCCCCAGCCGTTTTACCCTGAAGAGTGACGAGGAACGAGTAATACGCATTAGCTTGCGAAGCCGTCAGGAATGATGGAAGAGTTAAGCTGCTTGGAGCGATGATGCTGCTAACGGTGACATCTATCGGAGCGCCGGAAAGAAACCGGCTGGTCGTGGCCATTTCAAAGCCAAATGGCAGGTTCAGCACCGAGCTAAATGCCACGACATGGCGCCGATCGAGGTCCGCATAGTTGTAGTCCGGACCCAGGTTGAAGGCATTTTCATACTGGGCGAAGCTGGCGTTGCGCTCAGTTGAATCGCTATCGAGATTTTTCGACAGTGTGTAGAACGCGTCGAATTGCCCGAACTTGCGGCGCAATTGGCCTCGGAAGGTAAGTGCACGGTAAAGCGAGCGCGCTCCCGGCTGACGAACCTGCAAGTACCCGGAATTTCCGAAGAGTGATATTGGCCTCGTTTGTGCTCCGACAACGCCTGCGGTATTAACGCCGAAGAATGGGCGCTGGCTTTGATCTCCTGTGCGAATAATTGGCGTCGGCAGATCGAAGTCGAGATTGAAGTTCAAGCGAGTTGTCTTGACGTAGTCATAGTTCGCGCCGACGATCAGGCCACGCCCGACCTCGC
The DNA here is from genome assembly GCA_003222845.1 of Acidobacteriota bacterium. Taxonomy (GTDB): domain Bacteria; phylum Acidobacteriota; class Blastocatellia; order Pyrinomonadales; family Pyrinomonadaceae; genus UBA11740. Next base: position 4,865 of record QHXG01000163.1, read on the forward strand.
GCTCGAACCCAAAGCCTAACTGAACCGAGCGAGGATTCTTTAAATTCTGGGCAGCTGCAGCTACCTGAAAGCCGGCGAGCGCGTTAAAAGTACCTCCACACGCCGTGGCGATGTTCGCATTAATCTGTTGTACTTGAGCGACGGTGAGAATGGGCAACGCGTTAACCGCGGAGTTGTCGAGGTTGATTCCGATAGAGTTGAACATCTTGTAGACAGTATTGATGCTCGTCGGCAATGCTGAATTGTTAGGGCACGAGAAAGGCAGATTCAACGTAAGGTCCCCTGGCGGTGTTCGAAGATTGTTTGCCGGCGTCGCCAGCGTCAGCAACGGGAACGCCGCATAATAGATGCCGCCATAGCCGCGGATGACGCTCTTGCCATTCTTCCAGGGATCCCAAGCAAAGCCGCCGCGCGGCGCCCACTGATTCTTCTGGCTAGGATACACACGAGGATCGACCTGCCCGATAGGCAAAGTAGCACCGAGTACTGCAGTGGTCGCGGCCGTATTACTGGTATCCGGCTGAGGCATGATCTGGGCCTCGTAGCGCAGCCCAAAATTAATCGTTAGGTTTGGACGAACGCGCCACGAATCCTGCGCGTAGCCCGCGAACTGCGGCGATGAGAGGGTTTGTAATCCGTTGCCGACGTTTCGACCATAGCGCGCGCGTGTATCGTCGAAACGGTGGACGGGATCCAGGACAGTCGCGCCTGTGGCCGTCGCGTTAGCATTCGCGGTCGTGGTATTTCCACCAACCGAGATAATTCTAAGAATCTGGATCAGTGAAGCCGCGTCAGTACCTGAAAAATTGAAGCTGAAACTGCCGAACTGCCGAAAGGCAAACACCTGACTCGCCTTCACGAAGTTGTACTCGCCTCCGACTTTAAACGTATGCATTCCGCGGATGAGCGTTAGATTATCAGCGAATTGTACGCGGTAATCTGACTCAGTAGTCGGAAGGAAATTGACGGTTCCAAAAATGCCGTAGTTGGCGCGAATCTCCGGAGAGAGTTCATTCGCCGTACGCGGTCGGTTTTCTTTTGAATACTGGCCACGAAGCTCGTTAATGACGGTGGAACTCAAGAAAGTCGTCAATTGACCCACCACAGTGTTCGAATCGTCACCTTCGGTGCCGTTGTTAGAAAGCGCGCTGTTGGTGGTTGGCGTCAGCGATGTGCCAGCCGTGACCGCGTTGAGCGCTGCGTTGACGCTGTGGTTGTAGCGAATATTGAACTGGTTTTTCTGATTGATGTTGAAGTCAAAGCGCATCAGGAAGACCTTGGCGTCATTAGTTTGCGCATAGGCCGTCTCACTGCCTAACGAGAAATTGAGTAACTCGTCGATGCCGGTCGCAATAGTCCCGGATGTTATCCCCGTCGCGCGCAGCGTATTAAAAAGCACGGCGCGCGATTGGAGCAGTTTCTGTTGCTCGTAGGCAACAAAGAAGAACGACTTGTCTTTACCACCATAGTGACTACGCCCGCCTTCGCCGAACCGTGGAATCGGGAAAGGTCCGCCCACCGATCCGCCAAACTGCTGCTGCGTCGGCGAGGCAATCTGGCCGAAGGCATTCTTGGCCGCCAGACCCGTAGAGCGGTCAACGTAAAAACCCTCGCCGTGAAAGTCATTCGTGCCGGACTTGGTCACGGCGTTTACTACACCACCGGTTGAGCGACCGAACTCTGCGTTATAGCCCGATGCTACGACTTGGAATTCCTTAACAGCGCTTTGCGGGATTGTGAACGCTTGATTGGAGCGTTCGCCGCCGCGCAAGCCACCGAAGAACGGGTTGTTATAATCCGCGCCGTCGATCTGCACGTTACCATTAATGCCGCGCTGACCAACAAGTGAAATCTGTCCGCGGGATGGATCGATCTGAGCGGTTGGCGTCGCAAGCACAAAATCCTGAAAGCGCCGTCCATTGATGGGTAGTTGGCTGATCGAGGTGTCGTTGATGTTCGTCGTCGTCTGAACTTGCGTGGTCTCGACATTGGCGCCCGCGCTAACGAGGACAGTTCCGGTCACACCCTGAACACTGAGATTGATATCGGCAGTGATAGCCGAACCCACCTCTACCTTATAGCCGGTCTGCGTGAATTTGCCGAAGCCTTGAGCCTCCACGTCGATCGCGTATTCACCTGAGGGTAAATTGACCGCGGTAAAGCCAC
>QHXG01000184.1 GCA_003222845.1 Acidobacteriota bacterium
GGAGATATTGCTGGAGTCTCTATAGTAGCTTCAGCCATTATTACTTATCATCCTACGACGGGCTGGCGCCGGCTTCCGGTTTCTTTGTCTGCCGTTTCACGCTCGAGCCTTCTTTCAGGGTCTTGAGCACGCGACTCGGACCGGTTACAACTTCAGTCCCGGGTTGCAACCCGCTGACTATTTCGATGTCTGATTCGCCGGTAATGCCGGTAGTAACCTCGACGAACTTCACCTTATTGTTCTTGTCCAGGATGTAAAGGCCCTTCACTTCTTTCGGCTTCTCGCCGACAGGAGTTGGCGCGCTGGTCGCGACCGATCCGCCGGGCGTCGGTGTCGGAGATGCTTTTTCGACAATCGCCTGAAGCGGGACGGCCAGCACATTATTGTGCGTCTTAGTGGTAATAGTCGCCGTGGAATTCATACCCGGACGCAGCTTCTCGCGTATGTCGTCCGTGACGTCCTTGAGTTCCAGAGTGACTTTGAACTCTTTCGCTTCCTGAACATTGACGCGATTCGACAGGCCGCCCTGCGTGTCCGACTTGGCCACCGCGAGCGGATTCTTCTGGGTCACTTCGGCATTCAGTTCCTTTTCACCCAAAGCGTCGACTTTGATCTTGGCCTGCTGACCCACTTCCACGCTCGCAATTTCTGTTTCGTCGACATTTACTTCGACGTTGATCGTCGACATGTCGGCAATGGTCATCAGTGGAGTCGTGGACAATTGGGAGACCGCGTATTCGCCAACCCGAGTCGGGATGTCGGCGACTACTCCATTAAGCGGCGAGTACTGCGTGGCCTTTTCGCGTTGACTGGTCTGGCCGCGCAATAACGCCTGTTGCTGATTGGCCCGCTGCTCGCTGGTCTTCACGCCGGTCTGAGCGCTTTTCACGGCCTCGCGTTGCTGATCGCGACGGGCGATGGCCTCTTCGACCGCTCTCCTTTCCACTTCCAGGTTTGCCTTGGCGGTGTCGAGCGCTACCTTGGCCTGTTCGAAACGGTCCCGGGCGGCGTCGTAGTCGAAGCGCGATGATACTCCGGACTCAATCAGATCGGTGACGCGCTTCAACTCGCGCTGCGCGGTGTTGAGATCGATCTGGGCGCGACTAACGCTGGTTTGCGAGGAGAGTACTTGCTGGCGCGCCTGGGCCACCGCGACTTCCGAAACATTCAGTGCTTGTTGGGACTGAGACACTGCGTTGCGCGCGCTTTGTACGTCGCTGAGCGAAGCCTGGGTCTGGGCAAACTGAGCTTCCTGGCTGGATTGCAATTGCGTCGGGTCCACGCGCACCAGTTGCTGGCCTTTCTTTACCTGGTCGCCGGCATTCACATAAATCTCTTGAATACGTCCGGGCACTTCGCTCGTCAGCTTGATGTAACGAACGGGCCGGACTTCTCCCGAGGCCGTCACTGTCGAGCGCAGTTCGGGACGCACGTCAACCTTTACAGTGGTCACTTCGGGTTCGTCTTTGCGAGTGGCCAACACGCTGATGATGACAACCAGCGCTAGCACCACGACCGCGGACACAGCAATAATTAGCTTTTTCTTTCTACTGAGGGCCATTGAATTTCCAATTCCTTAAATTTTAACTTGACTGAGCCGGGATGGCGTTCTCTTCGGTTACTTAGACGCCGCGCCCGCACAGATAGTTTCAACGCTGAGATGTGTTTACGATGAAAGCTCGCACGCGGTTTCAAAGAAAACCCTTCGATCCACGATCTCATTATAAAGGACGACCGTCACCATGCCGAACCGCGAAATCAGTCGCTTCACCTGCGCCAGGGATTTGGCGCAGCGATCCACTTGAAGCCGGTGGCGCGCTCAAGAGTTTCGCGTTAAGATAATGCTGCTCGGCTCGTCGTTTTTTCGGAGGCCGCGAGGTTTGCCTATGACTACTTGCGAAAGATGCGGGACACAGAATCTGGGCGGATCCCGATATTGCGACGAATGTGGCGCGGCGCTGTGGCTCACGGGAAACGAGGGCGAGGTCTCTAAGGGTGGCCCGCAAGGCAATGGCTCACAGCCCAATGGCTCCGGCTCTCTGGAACCAAGAGAACCATCGCTTGCTTTAGCCAATTCGTCCGGCCCACAATCCGCCGTAATCTCCGAACCGGAGACTTCGGCGCCGCGGGCCGGCGGCAAGCGTCGGCCGCACGCCACCCTGGTAATCGAGCGCGGCAGTTCCGCCGGCAAAAAATTTCTATTGATTGAGAAAGACGCAAATATTGGCCGCTGGGATGCAGACGGCGGCATCTTCCCGGACGTGGATCTTGATTCTGACGATCCCGAAGCAAAGGTGTCTCGGCGGCACGCGCGCATTTCGCTCAACGACGGTCAATACCTGATAGAGGATTTAGGGTCGACTAACGGCACATTCATAAACCGTGGACGAAGGTTAGCGCCCGGCAATCGCCATCCGATAAAAGACGGCGATGAGATTATCGTCGGCAAGACGTTCTTGCGCTTCCGCGTTTTGAATTAGGTTATTTTTCGGTTTCCTCAGTAATTTTCAAGATGGCCCTCTGTTGTAAATGTGGCGCCGGCATGGCGCCAGGCGAAAACTTTTGCGGCAACTGCGGCTCGCGCCAGCAACGCGATGACTCGCCTGTCGTTAGTGGCGGCATCGATCTGGAAGCTACGGCGGACAATGTGGAAATTCCGGTTGAGAGCCAGGGTTTATTAGTTGCGGAGCCTTCAGACAAGCTGGTTGTCGAAGCCACCGCGCCAAGCAGCGCTAATCAATCGTCAGGAACCGGCGAAATGGCCGAGAGCGAGGAATTCTCATCTCTGACTTCCCGAGGCGATGAACCTGCGAGAAAAAGATCGAAGCCCAAATCACTCGTTGCCGGTAAAGTCCTGAACAGCCGCTACGAGATCGTTCGTCGGATTGGTGGCGGCGGCATGGGCGCGGTCTATCTCGCAAAGGATCGCAATCTTGGCGACGCTCCTCGCGCCGTCAAAGAAATGATCGAATCGCACCTCGACGACACCCAGCATGAGAAAGCGATTGCCGACTTTAAGCGCGAATCGTTGTTACTGACCTCGCTCGAGCATCCTTCGATTCCTACGGTCTACGACTATTTCTACGACGACAATTCCGAACGCTTTTATCTGGTAATGAAATTTATTCCCGGCAGCGATTTGTCTTCGCGTCTGCGCAAGACGCCCGGAGGCCGCATTGAGGAGCCGACAGTGACCGAGTGGGCAATCCAGACCGCGGATGTGCTGGAGTATCTGCATACTCGGCGTCAGGCGATAATCTATCGCGATCTGAAACCCGCGAATTTGATGCTTGACAGCAACAACAACCGGATCATGCTGATTGATTTCGGCATCGCCCGTTGGGTTAACAAGCAGGAGAAGGGAGTTACGGCCGTCGGCACCATGGGCTATGCGCCACCGGAGTTGTTCAGCGGGCGGGCGGATCCGCGCGTGGACATTTACAGTTTGGGCGCGACGATGTTTCATCTCCTGACCGGATCGGACCCGCAAGACAATCCGCTGCTGATTTTCGATTTCGCAAAGAATCCTCGTCCGCGCCAAATCAATCCTGGGCTTTCCAGTGAAATGGAACGCATCCTGATGCGGGCCGTCGAGTACAAGCCGGAACATCGTTTCCAATCCGGCGCGGAGATGCGCGAAGTGCTTTCATCGCATCTCGAAAAGCTACGTTCGGGCCAGGTCACCTATGGTTTGCCTGCCAATCAGTTGGGCGGCGAGACCATTAGCGTGCCGATGGTCTACTGTGGATTCTGCGGCGGACGCATCGCGGCGGACGACATTTTTTGTGCGCATTGCGGAACGCGTCAGCCGCTGGCGGCCGCACAGTTGGCGGCAGCGCGACCCACCGCCAAGCTGATCGTGACCGGCACAACGGAGCTGGACGCATCCTTTCTGCTGCAAAAAGACAGCAACCTCCTGGGCCGAACGGACCCGCTGTCGAACATCTTTCCCGAAGTGGACTTGTCGCGCTTCGATCCACAAACCAAGGTTTCGCGTCGTCACGCCCGCATTTGGCGCGAAGGTGAAACTTTCTTGGTCGAAGACTTGGGCTCAGTAAACGGCACGGTAGTCAATGACGTGATTCGGCTTGAGCCGCGGCAGCCACGCCCGCTCGACAGCGGCGATCGCATCCGCCTGGGTGAGACTACTGTTCATTTTTTGCTTGGCTAAGACTTCTGAAATTTGAAATCTGAGATTTGAGATCCCTATCGAGTTCCCCTGATGACTCCAAAGCTTCAACCTCCAAAACCAGCGCGCCGTTCGGCGAGCCATCGATCCGAGTCCCATGTCCGAGTGCGTTATCGCGCGCCCTTTGCGCTTCGTTGCGGAGCCCTGTTGATTGACTATATCTTGCTGGCGTTGGTTCTTACTCTCAGTATTATGATCGCCCGGCTGATGGGGGGCGGCACCCGAATGGCCGGTGGCACGGCCGAGAAGATTGGGCTAATTGTCACTTCCGTTGTTGCCGTGCTTGACCTGGGCGTGTTGGCTGGACTTTATGGGCAGACAGTTGGCAAGTGGACGACCGGGTTGCGCATCGAACGCACCGACGGCCGGTTGCCGGGAATAACTCGTATTCTGTTGCGGAACTTTGTGGGATATCCCCTTTCGTTGCTGCCATTTGGACTTGGCTTTCTGCTCGCTGCAGTAAACCCGAGTGGGCGCGCCCTACATGATTTGATTGCCGGCACCGTCGTCGTAAGGCGACACGGGTCGCACATGGTTGCGCCCCCGCAAAAACCGAGAACGCAGGAAGCGTAAGGGCTTGGGTGTCAGAACCGCGAGCGGTCCGGGGTCCCCAAGCGGGCAGCCTGCTTGGAGTGGTGGATGCGACCGGATCATTTCCATTGGTGATTTGACATTTTTTGTTTGGCATTTCTAAAGAAAACCATCCATGGCTGAGTTGATTGTCAAATATCCGGATCGCGCGGCCGAGCATTTTCCGATCAACCGCCTGCGCGTCACCATTGGCCGCTCGGCGCGCAACGATCTGTGCATTCCGGATCCGTTTGCGTCGCGTGTGCATGCCGAGGTGCGCAGCGAAGGAGACGAGTACTTTCTCCAGGATCTGGGATCGGCTAACGGCACGCTTTACAACGGCACGGTACTCGAAAAGCCGGTAACGTTGACGCGGGGGGGCCGCATCCAGATTGGTGAGACCGAGATCATCTTCAATGACAGTTCATTTCCGCTCAGCAGCGGCGCGACGATGATCACCGACAATTCGGCGTCGATTCCCGAAGCCACCATCGCGCTCTCATCGGCTGATCGCACGACTTCCGGTCTGTTCGAGGCCATCGAAGGTGCGCGCACGCAATCTGACGATGCTACGGCCCGGCATCCCGCGAAGCAGAGCGACCTGCTGGCACTGATCAGCAAAGTCGGGGTCACGCTGTTGGCTTCCACAACTCTACATCAGACTCTGGAGGACATCGTTTCACTGGTGTTCGAAGCGGTCCCAGCCGATCGCTGCATGGTCATGATGCGCGACCAAAAGAATACTGAGCTGAAGGTCGCCGTGGCGCGCTTGCGCGATCGCGTCGGCGAAGTCGGGGAGATTCGCATCAGCCGTTCCGTGATCGACGAAGTAGTGGCAAACGGCAAATCGGTGTTGACCTCAGACGCGCAGGCCGATCCACGATTTGCTGGCGGCACTGTCATGCTGCAAGGAGTGCGGTCCGTGCTGGCCGTGCCGCTCGGGGTCGGCGCCAATGTTTTCGGGATCATTTACGCCGATTCGCCTCTGGCGGATAACCGTTTCACCGGAGATCATTTGAAACTGCTGACGACGCTGGCTTCGGTGGCTGCCATTCGCGTCGAGAACGCCCGCCTGACCGAAGAGCAGATTGAGCGCGAACGACTCGAACGCGAGCAGCAGGTTGCCAGCGAGATTCAACAGCGGTTCCTCCCCTCGAAAGCGCCGCAAGTGACTGGCTATGAATTGCAGGGCATCAGCTTTCCCTGTTATTAGATCGGCGGCGATTATTATGACTTCATCGAGCGTGAAAATTGCAACCTGCTCGTCGCGCTGGGAGACGTGTCCGGCAAAGGAACGGCGGCGGCGTTATTGATGTCATCGCTGCACGCTGCGGTACACGCGCAGGCCGACGCGAATGACTCCATAGTGAAGACCATCGCCGCGGTCAACCGCTATTTGGTTGAGAGCATCCCGCCAAATCGATTCGTCACTCTTTTCTACGCCGAACTCGATCCTAAAAATGGCTCGCTCGCTTTTTTGAACGCCGGCCATAATCCACCGCTGATTGTTCACGCCGGTGGCACGATGGAACAACTTGCTTCCGGAGGTTTGCCGCTGGGCATTCTGGCGGATGCGGATTTTCGAGAAGGACGCACGAAGCTTTATCCCGGCGACGTGCTGGTGATTTATTCGGATGGAGTTTCGGAAGCAGTCAATCCAAACGGCGAAGAATTTGGCGCCACGCGACTCTACGAAGTAGTCGCGCGCAACCTCGACACTTCGGCGAGTGGCATACGTGACCGCATCGAATCTGCGCTCACAAAATTCTGCCAGGGCACGCCCGCCGCCGACGACATCACGCTGGTAATTGTCAAGCGCCTGGCCGAAGCCACGGAAGTGGCCGCCGCGGCCGCGAGTTAGGAGCGCTGACATCCGTGTCGGCGGTTCGCGGGCATCCTGCCCGCATCCTTTTAGTAAACACTTCGTCGATGCTCGCCCGCTTTGCTTACCAGACCAAAGCGTGGTTCGATTCCTTCGCTCTTACCTTCGATTCTGGCAGCAACGTACTCGCCTACAACTGGTCCATGCTTGAAACCATGACCAGAACCGCCGCCGACCAGCCAGACATTTTCAAAATCCGGATGAAGATCGATTAGGAAGTCGCCGTTTGAAGTGTTCTCGTATTGACAGACACGCGTTTCCGTCACCGGCGCATTTTTTAGTTCCGGCAAACGTCGAGCGAGATATTGACGAACTTCAAGCAAACCTTCAGCAGTAACGACCCGGTTTCCACGCTCGGGATCGAATCTTGGTCCGTGCCGATCAATCGCGATCTTCACGCCACGTCCTTCAAGATCGGGCAGACCATAAGCTTCGTCTTTGAAGTCAATCCAGGTAGGCAATGCCGGCACGGTGAAACGACAGTCACCTGCGGGGGCGCCGAAGAAAAAGACCTCCTGGCGCGTGGGAAGAATTCGATCAGCCAGTACACCCGGAAACATTTTCGGCAGCCATGGGCCACAAGCGAAGACATAAGTCGCGGCTGAGATGCGCCGTCCGTTTGTAGTTGTAATATTAGTCAGCTTTCCTTTCCCGTTTGGGGGCTGCACGGCGACTTGCAAGTACTCCACACCATTGTTGATTGCTTCGCGAGCCACCGCTTGGACAGCACGGCGGGCCATGATTATTCCGCTCTCGGGTTCAAGCAAGGCCCAGGAAATTCGATCCAGTCCAATTTGCGGGAAGCGCTGATGGACGTCCGAGGTTGTCAACTTTTCAAAAGGGATCCCAACTCTCTGAAGCGTTTCGCCGCACTTGACTGGATATGGATCTTCTTCGTGAGCCAGCCATAAAACACCAGTTTGTCGAAAGTGCGCTTCGTTAATCCGGGCGAAAAATTCCTGCCAAAGCCGCAAGGCCCGCTGGGCCGAGCGCGCATAGATTTCGTCGGCGCCGTAGCCCATGCGTATAATGCGCGATTCCCCACCGGAGCTGGAACGGCTGTGTCCGGGACCATGCGCATCGATTAGGATGACGTGCTTGCCCGATCGCCGAAGTTGATAAGCGATCCAGGCGCCAAACACACCGGCGCCAACGACTGTCACATCGCACGTGTTTTGTCTTGAAGAGACTTGCATTGGACGGGAGACATTATCGACCCGACTCGACACCAAAGTCAGTTGCGGGCCGGCCCACATCCATGGCCTTCAAGAGTTGATCGACCAGTTCGATCTCTTCATCGCTGGGTTCCAGCTCTTTATATCTGTTGAGAGATTGAGTGGCCGCGGGCACATTATTCAGGCGATGATAGACCAGGGCGAGATTGTAATAGACGAGCGAGAAGTTGGGCTCGATTTGGGCGGCGGCTTCGTAGTGCAAGCGGGCAAGTGGAAAGTCGCCGGCGTCGTAATAGAGATTGGCCAGATTGTAGTGCGCTTCGACGTGGCGCGGATCGTGCTTTAGCGACTGCGTGAAATTCTCGAGCGCGCCAATCGTTTTGCCGCGCTCCAACTCGATGATTCCCAGATTGCAGTATGCTTCAGCGATGTTGTCGCCTTCATTGATCGCTTCGAGATAAAACTCCGCGGCCTTTTCGTCGTCCTGTTCGTGCAGCAGCAGGGCTTCCTCGAATGGTGTCAGCAGCCGGGCAACCTGACCGCCCACGGGCCGAAATAGACTCATCTGGCCTTGCAGCTCCGCCTCGATTTGCTTGATGGTTAGACCTTGCGCGCGCATTTCGCGCACGCGTCGAAACAGAGTGAGCGCCTGAAAGTCGTAGGTGAAGTCGGCAGCGCTGTCACCGACAGGCGTGCCTTGAATGATTCCGGTTTCAGTCCAGCGACGCACGGTGCGCTCGCTCAAACCAAACATCTGTTTGATTTCGCGCAGCGAATAACTTGATTTGACTCGCTGGTAATCCGCCTTCGCAGGAACCGGCGACGGAAACGAGAGGATCTTGCGAATCTTTTCGGTCATGCGGTGTACAAGCGTACACGAAAAGTCGCTGCTTTGGGAATCAAATCCTCAAGAAAGTTTTGGTTAGTTACGAGCCGGTGTTGACTGCCAAAGACCAAGACATTGCAAATTGCAAATTGAACAAATTGCACAAGTTGCAAATTCAAACATCGCACTACGTGAAAGTTAAAGGGCAACCTTTGATCTGGTCATAGGTCTTCCGAGCCCTAATTTGCAATTTTCATTTTGCAATTCCCCTTTTAGTAGCTTGGCTTCCCTTTGCCTGTGTTGGCGTTTTTCGCAGGTTTGTTTGTAGCCACCACCTTAAGCTGGTTATTGACCTTTTTAACGCCCTCTGTTTCTTTGGCGATACGCTCCGCCTCACTCTTCACCTCAGCGGTTTCGACATTTCCTCGCAAGGTAACAGCACCCTGGACCACGTCGACGTTAATATTTCTCTCTGGTGTCTTCGTGTCGCCGATTAGCTTGGCCACAATCTTGGTATGGATCCAGGCGTCGTCGAGCGATTGCCCAATCGTTTCCTTATTCGCCTTGGCCTTCTCGCGTTCTTCGCGAGCTTGCTCTTCGCTATATTGTCCGCGGCCTGTAGCCGGCGTCGTGGCTTCAGCTCGTGGAGTGGCCATGTTCGCGTTTGCAGGTGCTCGAGCGTTGGCGTTGGCGTTAGCGTTCTCGTTCATGTTGGTGTTACAAGCAGCGACGCCTAAGACGACCGTCGCGGCCGCTGCCAGCAACAGAATTAGTCTGGTTTTCATCTTCGCTTCCTCTCTCGAAAAGGGAATAAAAGGAGATGAATCGCCAGCATCACCGTTTGCTGGCGATCCGTTCGCCCAGATCCTCGACGGCCTCGCCTACTTTGCGGCGGGCCCGGCCAACTTTCTCCTGAACGTTTCCTTCAACCCGTTCGTTTATGCCTCGCTGTTGCAGGTTGGGGTCGCCCGTCAACTTACCAAGTTTCTCTTTCGCGGCGCCCTTCACCTGCTTGCCTTTCCCTTTAAGTTCGTCTTCGTATCGCACTGCTTCCCTCCCTCTGTTCGCTCATAAGTCTTTCCGTAACCTCGCGCTCCGTCGCAATTAGATTGCCACTCGCCGACCGGTGATCAACTGAATGACCAGCACAACCAGCGCCACCAGTAACAAGAGATGAATCAAGTTACCGGCAATTCCGCTCACAAAACCCAACAACCACAGAACCAGCAAGATCAGCAAAATTGTCCAAAGCATCTCATTGCACCGTCCTTTCTTAGAACACTCTGATCAACTGGAAAAGACGGTTAAGCAAGGCTCATGCCGTCACAGAGGGGGCGGGCTTCCTAACTGTGGAAATGGGCGCTCGCTTGAAAAGAGAACGAGCGAATGCATTGTTCTCGAACTTAAAGCGGGAACGGAAAATCAAATAAAAAGTGAGATGGGAATTAAGAAGAGCAAATGGAAGCCCTTATTCTTAGTTTGATGACTTACTTTCTAACTCGCAATTTATCTCGGCGCCAAGAAGGATCGCTGTCCCCGTGAGATAAAACCACAGCATTAAAATGATCAGTGCGCCCAGCGACCCATACGTCGCACTATACGAGTTGAAGAAGTGAAGATAGAATCGAAATCCCAGCGACACGAGCAACCATAGAACCACGGCCACCATAACGCCGGGCGACAACCAACGACGGCGATAATCGGATGCCGGCAGACGCGCGTCGCGTCTAGGTCCTTTCACATTCGGCGCAAAGCGATAGATGAGGTCGAAGGTAATGAAGACAAAAACAAGCGCGATCGGAAATTGCAGAACTCTCCAGACGATCGAGAAGGCGCCTCCTTCATGGGCCAGCGCGGCGACGAAATGACCAAGCCGTCCGCCATAGAGCACAATCAGCAAGGCAGAAATTATTAGGATCGATAACGCCACCGTCAGCGCTATCGAAATCAGTCGCACCTTCCACCACGGCCGCGTCTCGCGCACGTCATAGGCCGCGTTGAGCGACTGACTGATAGCATTCATGCCGCTGGAAGAAGCCCATAACGCTAGTAACAAACCGGCCGATAGTTTGCCGCCGCCGCGGGCCTGGGTGACTTCATCAATTGTCGCCGTGACTAGATGAAGGGCGGTCGCCGGCATGACCTCACCAAGATAGGCAATCAGCCGATGGCGAAGATGCGAGCCGGCCCCGTTTAAATAACCAAACAGCGTGATGAGAAAAAGCAGCAGTGGAAAGAGAGCGAGCAGGAAATAGTAGGACAACTGCGCTGAGCGACCCAAAAGCTCGTCATCATCGGCCCTCGCCCAGACGCGGAGGAGAAACTCTCTTGAGAACAGCTTATTTTCCATTTGTCATTTGACATTTTTCATTTGCCATTTTTGAAAACTTGCTCCGTCTAGAATGGGGGACTTGTCCCTATCTCCTGGCAGAGAAGTCCGCTATCTAAACTGAACGGTTCTGACAGATGGCAAATGAAAAATGTCAAATGACAAATGGAAAATGATATGCCGCGGCCGTTATCTCACCATCGTTCCCGTGCGGCGCCAGCGCGTGTTGGTGAAGAAATCGAACGACAAGGGATTGAATGATTGGGTCTCGTCGTAGGACCAGTAGACGAACATCGCCCGGCCAATAATCAAGTCGCGAGGAACAAAGCCCCAAGCCCGGCCATCCAGACTGTTGTCGCGATCGTCGCCCATCACAAAGTAGGAATTGGCGGGAACCTTTGCCGGTTTGCCGTTGACGGCGAAGTGAAAGTCGGGACTGCTGCCCGTTTCCTGGCCCGTGCGCGCCGCGTTCACAGTTCTTTCAAAATAATAAACGTCATACGGCTCGTCGCCTTTGCGTGGCGTGTCCTCGATGATCTCCAGTGGCGCCTTGTCGTTAATGTTCCGCGCGACGATCACATGCTCGGGCAAAGGTTGACCGTTTATGAAGACGCGTAATCCCTTCACCTCAACCGTATCGCCGGGCAAGCCGATCACTCGCTTTACGTAATTAACCTTGTAAGGGATGTTGTCTTCCTGCTTGTCGCGCTCAGGATCGAATGGGTTGCCGGGATATTTGAAAACGATGATGTCTCCGCGCTTGATCTCCCGCTGCGGCAGAAAGGGAAAGCGCGGGCCGGGCGCAAAAACAAATTTATTGACGAGCAGATGATCGCCGACCGTGATCGTATTTTGCATCGAGCCGGTGGGAACCTTGACGGCTTGAACGATAAAGGTCATGCCGAACAAAGCCATGATTACCGTGACGACCGCAGACTCGAAATATTCGCGGATGACAGTCTTGGGCGGGCCCGTCGGTTCGGTTTCAACTAACGAGTCACGATCACGTCCGTTTGGATTGACAGGTCGCGCACTAAAAACTCCGGCGCTTTCACTTTTCTCGGTCGTGATCGCTGGTTCATTCATTGACGACATCGTAGATGCTGGGGAGCGCGATGGTCAAGCGATGTGTGCCAAGGACTCGCACTTAACTCCCTCTCCCTTTGGGAGAGGGAGACGCGCTGTGCTCGCTTTCCATTACTTGCAACGCGGCCCGCGCAGCCGCCGCTTCCGCTGCTTTGATTGTCGGGCCTTCGCCACGCGTGGAGCCGCCATCCCATTTCAACTCGACGTGAAACATGCGCTTGTGTGGCGGGCCCAGCGTCTCGATTACCGTGTATTGCGGGACCGGTTGACGCGTCGCTTGCAGCTTCTCCTGCAACATGGTCTTAGGATCGGCCGCCGCCGCCGCGATCGGATCGGCCCTGCGAAGATCGTCGCCGAGCGCGCGTTCCACAAACTTTGCTGCTGCTTCTAATCCGCCATCCAGAAAGATTGCGCCGGTCACTGCTTCGAACACGTCCGCCAAAAGCGCATGCTTGCGCCGGCCGCCGCTCTTCTCTTCTCCGTGGCCGAACCGCACGAACTCGCCGAGACCCAACTCTGTCGATGTCTTCGCCAGCGTCGGCGCGCTCACCAAACGATGTTTCATGCGCGAGAGTTCCCCTTCGCTGGCTCCAGGATAAGCCTTGAAGAGATAATCAGCGACGATCAATCCCAGAACTGAATCGCCCAGGAATTCGAGCGCTTCGTTATGAAGATTACGCGCTTCTCGCTGCTGCCGAGGCGACACTTGCTCGTGCGCCCAAGAGCGATGGGTCATCGCCTGAACGAGCAGCGCGCGATCGCTGAAGGAGTAACTCAGAACTGCTTCGAGTTGATCCAGCTTTTCAATTTCGGAGCTTCTCACGCAAGGCGATTCTAGCAAAACGCCGAACGCAGCGTCGAAGTGACGTTACATTCGGCGTGTCGGTACCGCGTGCGATAGCGGGCTGTCTTTACATTACTACGCGATGATTTGAGCGACGCTGCTTTGGTCTGGGCGTCGGACTCGGGCTTGGCTTTGCGCTTCCGGTTTGCGTTCCGGTTGCAGGCGTTGAAGTCGTCTTGGTCTGTCCCGTCGTCGAAGTATTGCTGCTGCCGGCAGTCTTCGCGCCTCCCGAATTCCCCGCGCCCCCATTCGTTCCGGGCGAACCAACATTAGTCGGAGAACCTGGCGTCGAAGTAGCAGGCAGCGAAGTGATCGGGGTCGGCACATCCGGCACCGGCTTAGAAAGAACACTTGCGACAAGCTCATTTAAACCCGTTTCCGATTTATTCCGATATTTGTACAACGACGTGAGATCGTCCATGACTGCTTTCTTATCGGCTGGGTTCGTGCTAAGAGCAGCCAACCGGGCGTACGCGTCAATCTCACGATCGATGATCTGGTCTATGTTAGCCGCAGCGAGTTTGCTCTCCGGCGTTTCGGGTTTGCCTTTGTATTTCTCTTCGTATTCTGCCGTTAACTTCTTTTGCCTTTCCGTATATGCGGCGATGATATCCGTATAAGGCGCCGGAATCTTCTTAAGTTCACTATTGTAATTGACAGCCTTGATTAGGAACGGAAGCGCATCATCGGGAGCTGTGGGCAGCTTGGCCCTTCCTAGGGAGTAATTCAGCCATGCCAAGGCTTGATCCTTATTCGTAAACGGTGACCAATTCTCCGGCGCTTTTCCGGCTTCGATCATTTCGATGGCCTTCTTAGCGTTTTCAACTGAATCCGCGCCGATAGGCGTGTTGGTTGTAGAAGAGGCCAAATAACCACCATACCCAATCAGCATGTAGATTCTGGTGTTGGTCGGGTCGTCGGCGAGTATCTGCTTACCAAGATCGGCTGCTTTGGCATAATCCTTCTTCGCAAAGGCTTCTTCGAACTGGATCTTCCGCAGAGCCTTTTCGTATGCGGCCGTCCACTTTGCAAGGTACGCTCTGATCGTGTCCTCAGGATTGGCAGGACATGAATCCAAGTAATTCTTGGCGGCTTGGTAAGCTGTCTTCTGCGCTGGGGCTTCTCCCTGGCGGTTCTTAAGAAAGGTATCATACCAGGCAGCTTTGTTCTCGTCAGTGCAGTCCTTCGACTGGGCCAGTGCCGGCACGGCGAACGCGGCCACGATGGCGGCGAACACGAATAACTTGATCATACGTTTCATGAGTTTGCTAAAAGCCTCCGATCGATTTCTTCCAACTAACCTGTGACGCAACTCGGGAGTTGTTCACCGCCTTTCGACGCCGTCCCTAAGATGCAATTCTCGCGCCGCCCGTTGTCGAACTGTAAGCCGCGCACCACTTAACCTAGAGACAGAAGCCGGAATGATCAGTCAAGAGCAGCCATAGTGTCAAGCCTGAATCTGATCGTCCAGGAAACTGTTCTGCTATCGCATGGAAAATGCCGAACCCTCGCAAGCAAGCCGCGCAAGTTCGGCACTCTTCATCTGTCGCAAAATCAACCGCTCAATTCGAACAGTCGATCACTGCTGGTTTGGTTGGATACGGCGAGGACGACCATCGTTCGCATCTTTCGAAACAGCCCTTGGCGGGGCCGAGTTTTTGGTCTCAGTCTTAGATTTGTTTTCAATCGGCATCGAAGTGGCTTTTACTTTCGATTCCACGTTGGCCTTGGATTCGCCGCCGCCCACTGGCTTCGCATCGGGGCTGATGAGCCCAGACTTGGCTGGGTCGGCTGCATCGTCGCCATTCTCTTCCGCTTCAGTGGCGGCCTTGGTTTCCTTCGCCTCCTCATTCAAAGCAGCAGCCTTCTTGTCCTTCCCTGGGTTGGGTGTTTCGTCATCCGGACCTTCGGCGATCTGGAAATTGATCTGCGTGCCGAAACGCGGACTCAATGCGCGATAGATATTCCCGGCGATCGCTGCGGGCAAATGCGCATGGGCGTCGGTGCCACGCGTAATCACCACTACAGCCAGCCGCGGGTTAACAACCGGAGCGTACGAAGTGAACAATCCGAGCCATGCTCCCTGGCCAATGCACGTGCCGGTTTTGCCAGCGACCGTTTGTTCGGGGTTATAGGCTTTCTTCCCCGAACCGTAATTGACCGCGCCTATCATTCCCGGCAGCATCCGTTTCCAGGCTTCATTCTCGACACTAATCTTACGCCGGACTTCGGTCTTGAAATGCGAGTTCTCTTCGACGGTACGCGGCACATGCGGCATTAACAGCTTGCCGCCGTTCGACATCGCCGACACCAAGGCCGCCAACTGAATCGCGGTCACTTCGAAATCGTCCCCATGAGAACTCATATGGTTTACCGCGTATCCCGATTTGAATAGCGGCACCCTGCCGGCAGACTCGTTTATATAATTGACGCCGGTCTTTTCGCCGAGGCCCAACTCGCGGGCATAAGTGACCATCTTGTCGAAACCAACCTGGCCGCCTACGTGTTGGAAGTACGAATTGTTTGAATAGGCAAGCGCGTCCGTCAAATCGATCTTATAATTGCCACCGTCACTCACGGTCTCGATTGGCTGAATGACCTTCTCGCATAAGCCGGCGACGCCGGTGACGAGCTTGATAGTCGAACACGGTTTGAAGCCGCGCCGCAGCGCCCAGTCCTGATTGACGACGGTGTACACGCGACCCGTCTTAGGATCCATGACTACCACCGTGCCGGCATGATGACCAAGAGCCTCAACTGCGACCTTGCGTACTTCAAGATCCTCACCGACACTATTATCTTTCGCGATGTTCTCCTGAACTTCGTTACGTAAACCCTCATCGAGAGCGCGCTGCCGCGCAATCGCTGCCTGGCGCGCAGCCTCGGCGCGGCGACGTGCTTCTTCCAGATCTCGGCGATGCTTTGATCCGAACTTGCGCATCTCTGCGGCACGCTCGCGCTTGCTAAGTTTGTGGCCGGCGCGTTTCTCGATCTTGGCTATATAGGCGGCCTCCTCGCGGGCATTTCGTTGCCGCTCAGCGCGCAACTCTCGTTTCGACAGATGGACGCGTTCACGCCCACGACGCCCCGAGCGCGCTGCCTCTCGACGCTCGCGTTTGGACATCCGACCACCGCGCTCTGCCTTGCGCGCTGCAGCCCGGCCACGCGCTCGTTTGCCGCGGGCGAAGGTCCCAACTGAAATTGACCCAATTAACGTGAAGAGAAGGAAGAGATTAAAAGCTAAAAGTGCGACCCTGAGGGAACGTTTTTGGTTCATCGGCAACTCCCGTCGTCAAAAAAATACAGTGTGCTCGAGGCGGAACCGGGGTAAAACTCTTACTGCTTTGATTTTCGCGCCGAGGGGCGGCGCACCGTTTCGTCCTTGTAAGCCTAAGAAACCGTTAAGGGCGCTCGAATTCCGATATCAAAACCTCTTAGTTCTAATCCGCCAACCGCCAGAAGTGAGGCGGGATCGTCTCCCGCGGGCAGCCTCATCGGGGAGTTTGATTTGAGGCCGCGCCAACTATAACATCGGTTGTAAGGAAACGGCAACCCGATATTTGTCGAAATTGTAACTAACTCAATTGCCGTATGGCGCGCGTTTTGCCGACGACCGATGGCTTTGTCTAGATTGCTCAATAGTTTCCGCGTGCGTTTACTGCTGTTGCTGGCGACGCTGTTTGTGCTGACGCTGGGAGTCCAGTACTACGTTAATCGCACTTCGGTTCGAATTAATAACCGACTAATTGTCGAGCAACAACAGGCGATTATGGCGGGCGTCGCGCTTGGCGTTAACAGTATTTCAAGTGGCTTGTACCTTGATCAGATGCGCGACCAGGCAAAGCAGCCCCTGCTCGGTGAGCAGGCCGAGCGCGTCAAGAATGTTCTTATCGTTGACGGAGATGGAAATATTAAAGACAGCCTTGATGAGAATCAGACACCGCGGTTCAATCCTGACAAATCGGTTCGTTATGTTAAGGTCAAAGACATCGCTTTACCACCATTGCGAAGCGCCGTCGAGCTTCCTTCCGAAACCGCGCCCTTGCCGGAAGGCATGACCATAGGACAACCCACTGGCGGCGATCCCGGCGCCTTTTACTTCCCCGTGACGACCACGAGCGGGCGTCAATACGTGATTGTTGTGCTGGGGTCCAGTCTGATGACAATCTTGAGACGTCAAGCGCGTCAGTCCTTGCTATACACACTTGCAGTTTTACTCGTGACTATTTGTTTGACGGCGATCGTCGTCTGGCGCTTTACTCGTCCAATCAAGTCGCTCTCATTTGCCGCGCGGCGCGTGGCCGATGGCGACTTTTCTTTCCGAGTTCCGACCAGCAAGCGTCGAGACGAGATGGGAGACCTGACCGAGTTATTCAACGACATGACTGTCAAGCTCGGTCGCACTCGGGAACTCGAAGCGCAACTTTACAACGCCGAGAAAGCGGTAGTAGTCAGTCGATTGGCCTCGGCAATCGCGCATGAGATCAGGAATCCCCTTAACTACATCAATCTGACGCTGGATCATCTGCGCGCGACGTTCGCGCCGGATGATCCGAAAAAGCGGGAAACAATCGACAACTTAACGCGGCAACTCAAATTGGAAGTCGCGCGCATTAACACTCGGATCACGGAGTTTCTAAACTACTCGCGTCCGGTGAAACTTGAGCCGCGCAAACTGGACCTCGTGGAGATCGCACGCGACGCCTTGAGCATTTTCGAAGCTCAAGCCGCTGACAGCAATGTCGAAGCGCGGGTGGAAACACAAGGCGAGCCTCCCGCTGTGATCGCCGACCCTGAGTCGTTGCGCTCCGCGTTAACGAACCTCATCATCAATAGCTTTCAGGCAATGGATGGGAGCGGCGGCAAGTTAAGGATTAGTCTCTCAAGCGAAGATGACGGACGAAGCGCTCGCATCGAAGTCAGCGACACTGGTCGGGGGATTGCCGCCGAAGATATCTCGAAAGTGTTCGAGCCCTACTTTTCGACTAAAGAGACTGGCACCGGTCTCGGCCTTGCCATCGTCAAGAAAGCCGTCGATGATCATCAGGGAACGATCTCGGTAAAATCGAAACTAGGCGAGGGCACGACCTTCGTAATTACCCTGCCAGCCGTTACAGAACCGGGAGCGGTAGCGACCGGTTAAGAGAAACCGAACAGACCATGCCAAGAAAATCCATACTTGTAGTCGACGACGAAAAACCGCAACGCGATATTTTGCAGGAGATCCTGACCAGCGCGGGATACGATGTCACTTCCGCTGCGTCAGGTGAAGCTGCGCTTAAGTTCGCGAAAGACCGCAGCTTCGATCTGGCTCTCACTGATTTGAAGATGACCGGCATGGACGGCATCGAGCTTTTGCAACACCTGTTGGCGCTCGATTCTTCGATCATCGTCATACTGCTGACCGCGCACGGCACGATCGACTCGGCCAAGGAGGCTCTGCGGCGCGGCGCGTTCGATTATTTGCAGAAACCATTCGAGCGTGATGCGTTGCTCCAGACCATCAAGCGCGCGCTCGGCACACTCGACAAAATCGACGTCGAAATTATTTCCGCTTCGCCAAAGATGGAAGCGGTCAAGAAGATGATCCTGAAGGTTGCGCGCTCAAACTCGACCGTCTTGATTCGGGGAGAGTCAGGCACAGGCAAAGAATTGATCGCCCGCGCGATTCATAATCAATCGCCGCGCTCGTCGGAAATGTTCCAGGCAGTGAATTGCGCCGCGATTAACGAGAATCTGCTGGAATCCGAACTGTTCGGTCACGAGAAAGGATCGTTCACCGGCGCTCATGCGGAAAAGAAAGGACTGTTCGAAGTCGCCGACCGCGGCACGCTCTTCCTCGATGAAATCGCCGAGCTGGACGTCAGTATGCAAGCGAAGCTTCTGCGCGCATTGCAGGAACGAAGAATTCGGCGGGTGGGAGGAACCTATGAAATGCCCATCGATGTGCGCGTCGTGGCCGCCACCAATCGCGATCTGCGGGCGATGGTTTCTGATGGCCGCTTCCGCGACGATCTTTACTATCGGATTAACGTGCTATCGATCGACGTGCCGCCGCTCCGCGAACGCCGTGAAGACATCCCGGTGCTGCTTGATTACTTTCTCAAGAAGCACACACGCAACACGTCGCGTCTGGTGAAAGGGTTAACGCCGGAAACAAGAAGGATGATGCACGACTACGCTTGGCCCGGCAACGTGCGCCAGCTCGAATCAGCCATCGAGCGCGCGATTCTCTTATGCGAAGGCGACATGATCACACCCGAAGATTTGCCTACCGAAGTACAGCAGGAAACAAAAGGCATTGGCCCCGGCGCGTTCAAGTTACCGCCCGAAGGAATCAGCTTCGAAGAAGTCGAAAAGAACTTGATCCTCCAGGCAATGGATCAGACTGATTACAACATCACGAAAGCTGCGAAGCTGCTGGGTCTGACGTTTCGCACGTTGCAATATCGGCTGGAGAAGTTTGGGATTAGGAGGCCGGATGGGAAGGCAGCAGAAGCCGAGAGCGGAGATTGAGTTTACTTCATGAGATTACTCCTGATTCTGGCACTTACACTCGTCGTTCTGGAAGGTTGTAAAGATAACCGACCGCCGACAACCAGCAAGGAACCTGTGATGACTTCTTCTCCGACCCCGGCTTCGTCCTCAGCCGCAGTGGTAAAGGTTCGAACCGTACCAGTCACTATTTCTTCGGATGGGGCGGCTACTGCGACCGTGACACTTTCGATCTCGCCCGGTTTCCACGTCAACGCTAACCCGGCAACTTTCTCGTATTTGATCCCTACCGAAGTAACTGCCGAGAACTCCGAACAGATTAACGTGGACAAAGCGATCTATCCGGCGGCGCAAACGAAAAAGTTTCAGTTTGCCGAAAAACCCTTGGCCGTTTACGAAGGCGAGACCCAAATCAAAATACCGCTGCGCGCGAAAGCCGATGGCGCGAAAGGATTTACGTCCTTGCCGATCAAGGTCCGAGTCCAGGCGTGCGACACCGAACAATGCTTTCCGCCCGCGACGCTGAACACAACTCTGGCCGTTGACGTAAAATGAACTGTGTATGAACGAGCGGATATGGATGATCCTCGCGGCTCTCTTGTTGATAGTCGCAGCAGTCTTACTGTGGCGCGGCAATTTGTCGGCCGCTTTTGTGATCGCCACTCTCGGTGCAGTCGCGTGGTTTCTAAATTATCGTTCACAATTGCGCGCTAACGTCGCAATCGATAGAGAGGACGACGTAGTCGATGAAGAAAGAGATGAAAACTAAGACGGCATTCCCGATTCTGCTTCCCCTGCTTTTCTTTTTCGTTAGCTCAGGAATCGCCATCGGTCGAAGTATGATTGAGCCCTCGGATCAATCTGATGTCCGCGCTGCGGTTCAATCAATCTTCGATCAATTGAAAGCCGGGCAGTACGAAGCGCTTTATGATTCGCTGCCGTCTTCCTCGCGCTCTCGCGTCGCGCGCGATCGCTTTGCCGCGGCGCTGCAACGTTCGCGAAACTTGTATCAACTCGATCGGATTGAAATCGGCGCGCCGCGCGTCTCAGGAAATCTCGCGGTTGTCGATACAGTGATGTACGCGCACATCGCCCCGCCCTTCGATGCCGACGGCAAGTTAGTCGTGCAGCAGTATCTGGTGCGTGAAGAAGGAGGCTGGCGCGTGGCCACGGGAGATCGCGCCACGATCGATCGTTTCTTGAAAAGCAATCCCGCCTTTGCGCGCCGTTTCCCGATCAAGCCGCCGCGCGTTTACATCAAACAGAATGGCCAATGGAATGAATTTGATCTGCGCGGGCTTCGCCAGCCGTCAAAGTGAGGATGAGTTATCTTAGTTACTAAGCTACACGGCGTCGAGTTCTTGTTGCGGCACCGGGTTTTGTCGCAGCGTGTTTGCGAAGCCAGGCGCGCGCTTCGCGGAGATGCTTCGGACTACGCAGGTGTTTAGGTACCAGCGCCCATCCAGGGCCAAGGCCGACGCGTTTCAACTTGCTAAAATCAAGTTCTTCAGCAAGCGGATCGTCGTCGTCAAAATCTTCAGAACTCTTTCTCTGATTCTTCATACTTTCTTCGTTCTCTTGGCGTCACTTTACGTGCGCCGATAATTCGCGTTCGTTCCCGCCGTGTGTAAGCAACAACCAGCAAGCGGTTCTCATTCGACTCGCCGATGATAACATATCGACTTTCTTGAGAGGAGTGCTCTTCATCCTTATAAAGAACAAACAACGGATCGTCGAATAACGTAGTCGCTTCGACAAATGAAACGCCATGGTGACTTAGATTGCGACGAGCTTTCGCTTCATCCCACTCGAAATCACCATAGATGATGTCGCCCACTTTTTTGCCTCAGTGTTCGGCATCAGCTCGAAAGCAAATCCTCAAAGGACAACTGCGCATCGTCGGTGTGGACCCCTTGCGGTCGCGCCACGCGGGGCACATCCAAAGCTTCGCGCACCGCGTCGAGATGGAATCGAATGATGCGTGGCGTCAGGCGCACTGATGGAATGCGACGCCTTTGTGCCAGACGACGGACTGTCGATTCACTCACCTGAAGAATTTCGGCGAGCTGTTTCGCAGTTAGGAACTCTTCCCGATCAGACATCTCACTTCGGATTCGACTTCAACGTCAACGAGACGCGATAGACGGCAGCGCTCTCGACTTCGACATCTTTCGTCACCGGCTCGGAGCCTTCAGCCTTAAGGGTGACGCGATATTTGGCAGGCTCAGGAGGAAGTCGGAAAACAAACGCTCCATCCTCGTCGGTAATTCGCGCATCGAGCTTTTGCGTAGAATTCGCGTCGACGATTTTTGCCAGCTCGACGCGCACGCCGCGAACGAGCCGGCCACCCTCGCTAAAGACGCTGCCCTTTATGAAGGCAATTGAACCTTCATCAATCTTGAGGAAAAGATGATCGCCCAGCGCGCGTGTCTGCCCGGCTCTCACTTCAATTTTTTCAATCGAACCGACGGCCAGCCCGGGCTTGCGAAGCGTCACGCCATAAATCCCAGGGTTAACGCGAGACAGCACAAAGTCGCCTTTTTTATCGGTTGTCGTGCGCATAATCTCGCGATCTTCCTGACGCAGAATCACGGCTACGCCTGCAGCCGAACCTCTCTCGACGCGGACTTTTCCTTTGATCGCGCCGTTATTCTTGTCCTGAGCCAGACCAAGAAAAGCAGCAAGAAGCACCAAGACGGATGCGCAGATCAATTTCTTCGAGTTCATTTGTTTCCTCAACGAAGTTATTACGTTCAGGAACGCATCGCTATGAACGCATTCCTGCTGATGAAGATTATGAAGGCTTATACAGCAAGCGCCGTTGCCCGCGCTGCATTTGGCGTGAGCAATTGTTGGCGGCGTATAATTTGCCCTGATCATGTCACCTGCTTTTATCCGATCTCGATGGCCACGGCAAGTTTGGTCGGTCGTACTGACGTTTTTCTTAATCGTGTTGGCCCCTTTTCTCGCGCAGGCCCAGGAAGACGCCACCCAAAAACAACGGCCCCGTCGCGTTCTCCCAAGTGAGAGTGAACCGCAGGATGTCATCAAGGTTGACACGGATCTGGTCCCGATTGACGTCACAGTAACTGATTCGAAGGGCCGTCTGGTGCGTAATTTGAAAAAGGAGGACTTCAAATTATTCGAAGACGGTATCGAACGCCCAATTGCGTCCTTTAATGTCGAAAAGATTGAAGGCGCGCCGCGTCCCGTCGCGATTGTTTTCGCGCTCGATCTCTCCGGCAGTATGACTCCGGAAGA
This sequence comes from Acidobacteriota bacterium, assembly GCA_003222845.1. Taxonomy (GTDB): domain Bacteria; phylum Acidobacteriota; class Blastocatellia; order Pyrinomonadales; family Pyrinomonadaceae; genus UBA11740. Next base: position 22,658 of record QHXG01000184.1, read on the forward strand.
AATCGCGCGGGTCAGCGACGCGATGCGCGAGTTCTCAAAACGTCTCGCAGAGCATCCGGCAGTCTTTGCGGTCATGATCTTTGGCATGCGCGTAAAGACGATCCAGAGTTTTACCGGCGATCGCGAAAAACTTGAACGGGCCTTCGAACGTCTGGCGCACGAACCGAATGGAATGTCCACGCATACTTATGACGCCGTTGACGACGCCGTGCGCATGCTCGCGCGTCACGCGCCCCTGACGCGAGCACATCAATCAGTGAAACGCGCCGTCGTCGTAATTACCGACGGCTTTCCGGTGGGCGACGTCGTTTCACCGGAGACGGTGATCGAACGTGCCAATGCGGCCGACACCAGCGTGTACGTCGTCACCATGCCTTCATACACGCACATGCTCGCGTCCACAAACATGACACCGCTCCCGACGCCTCTGGACGTTAGCGGTTTGGTTGAGAAGACCGGCGGCCGCAGTGTCTATGCAAACGAAAGAGATCTGGGGCCGTTGTTTCGGGCTATCGCTGAAGAGGTGGCGACCGCCTATGCGCTATCGTTTTACCCGCCGATTGAAAAGAGAAACGACGGCAAGTTCCACACAATTAGAATTGAAGGACCGAATGGACTAACGCTGCGTCAAAGCCGACCGGGATATCAGGCAGGAAAGCAGTGATCATTTTCCATTTGTCATTTGACATTTTTCATTTGGCCATTTGTCAGCAAACGGAACTCGATCGAGTGAAGCGATCGTTGCAGAAAAGGATTCCCTTGGACAGCAATGGCAAATGAAAAATGTCAAATGACAAATGGAAAATGAATTACTTGCGCACCGCATACTGCTCACTCTTAAAACTCGTCCTCGTCCTCGTCTTCGTCGTAGTCTTCTTCGACAACGTCCAATTCGACGGGATCGAGGCCGACGACTTCCAGTTGAATTCCACACTCTTCACAGTCAACTATCTCGCCTTTGTCCGCGTCGGTATCGACGTGCACGTCAGCTTCGCATTCGGGACATGTTCCGGTCGGCACTTCTCCTACCTCCAGCGAAGATTTGGTCTACTTGCGGCGTGGCTACTCACGCGCCCTAGTGTGTTGAATACTTACGGGGTCAATCTAACCGCAGCCCCGCCGATTTGCAATAGCTTTCTGCGGGCAAAGTGAAAAGATTTGGTCTCGCCTTCGAAAATCAAAATTTTGCGCACAACCAACCGCTTGCGGACTTTGTGGACGATCAGTGAGGGAATCCACACTCAAGCGCGGCGTAGCAAGCCGTGACATAAAAGTGGTTGGCCTGACCAATCCGTGATAGCATCCGCGTGCAAATTGAACTACTTACAGCGTCATAGTAGGCGGCAATGCTAGTCCCTTTTCAAATGCGTGCCCCTTCGAAGCGCTCGACGACGACGGCGAGCATCCTCATCGTTTCGCTCGCGGCCCTGGGATGGAGCGTGAATCGATTGCTGCCGCGCGCGCGGGGCTTCGAAGGGGTGCCCGCCGAAGCAGAAGGCAGGAGGCAGGAGGCAGTAGGCAGTAAGCAGAACAGAAGTCCATCCGGCTCAGAAACCAACCAATGGTTCCTCTCTGACCGCAAACTGATCGACTCGGATAACGACGGTATCCCCGACGCTGTCGAACTACACACGTTTCAAGATCGGGATCACTTCCGGCGGTGGTTCACGGCAATCGCCGAAATGCAGTTCTATCAGTTGAGCGATCAATGGAAGATCGAGCAGCGCGATTGCGCCGGACTCGCCCGCTTCGCAATTCGTGAAGCGCTGCGGCGTCACGATCGCCTCTGGTTTCAGAAGATGGGGCCGAGCTACGAAACTGTGGCGTCGGATGTTGCCGGTTTTGATCTCGATCACAATCCGCTCGGAGAAAAAATCTTTCGCACTGATTTCGGATCTTTTAATGAGAGCGATCTGCAAGACGGGAGATTCTCCGAATTCGCCGATGGCCGAGCGCTCAAGAATTTCAACACAATTTTTGTGAGCCGCGATCGTCGCGAAGCCGAAGCCGGCGATCTGCTTTTCTTCTATCAACCCTGGGTCCAGAAGTTTCCTTATCACGTGATGATTTTCCTGGGCTCACCGCGCGTGGCGCCAAATGGAGAAAGAGACTGGGTTGTGTATCACACCGGCTCGTCACCGATAGACAAGGGGACGGTTAAGAAGGTTGAACTTTCGGTGCTCGAACATCATCCCGATCCGCGCTGGCGGCCGGTAGCCGGCAACAGACATTTTCTTGGGTTTTATCGACTGAAGATTCTTGAATGAGCACGCGTTACAGAACCGGAAGCGGTAGCGACCGGATGATATGAAACTCGCTATGAGATTGACGCAAGGTTTTTCAACCGCAGAGGGCACAGAGGGTCTCGCAGAGGAACGCAGAAATTGGTTTTCCTCTGGCTCCTCTGCGAAAAACTCAGAGTCCTCTGCGGTTAAATCTTCGTTTTAGTAACCAGTGTCTCCAAGGAGGCAATCGATCGTGTCTGAAACTAATCAACGCCTGCGCAGCTTATTGCTGACCGCGGCGATTTATCTAATCGTCGTCGCATCCGCTTTTGGCTTCAACGTGATTCGTTCGCGCGCGGCGCGGAACCAACCTGCGCAGCCCGCACCGCCAGAGACGCCCGCGCCGACTGTCGCCAGCACTAAGCCCTATTTCTCGCTGACGACGAATCGCACTTATTCGCCAAACGAATCGTCGCGCGTCTGGGCCAGCTATCAAAACATCGATCATCTAGACTTCCGCGTCTATCGTGTCAAAGACCCGAACAAATTTTTCAAGCAACTCGACGACCCCCATCAGATGGGCGAGAAAGAGAAGGAAGAAATCTCGCAGGGCTATGGCGTCCGGATTTCTCTGCTCGAACGTACGCACCGATTAAAGTTTTCGCTGTTCACAGCCGTCAGAGATTACGTCCGCACGCATTTGTTGAAACAACACCGCGAGACTTTCAATCAAAAGTTCCGCAAAGAGACTGAACCGACCCGCACGCCGCTCAACGTAGCCGACTATGCACGCGTGCCTCTGCTCAATCCCGATCAGAAGGTGAAAGACTGGCGCGAGCCGCTGCCGCCGCTCGAAAACGAATACGACAGCCGCATGGTCACGGTCGGAAAACAGGAACCGGGCGTCTATCTGATCGAAGCCGTTAATGGCGATCTGCGCGCCTATTCGATCGCCATCGTCAGCAATCTAACGATGATCGAAAAGACGACGAAGGACGGCCAGGTCTTGGTCTATGTTGTCGATCGTAAGACCGGTGCGCCGCACGAAGGCGTCAGTATCGAAGTCACCAAAAGCAAACAGGTCCTGGCCAGCGGCACGACGGATAAGAGCGGTGTCTTTAAAACCGAAGTGAAACAGCCAACCGCCAAGGAGGGCGCAGAAGAGAATACCGACGAAGAGGAATCGAATAAGAGCGCATACCTGATCATGGCGCGCGAGCGCGACAACTTCGTCATTTCCGACGTTGAATCGTTCTATTTCGGCGGTGAGGGCGGCGAAGACGATGCGCTGACGAGCGAGGACGTCACCGGCTACATCTACACAGATCGTCCAATCTATCGCCCGGCGCAGAAAGTTTATTTCAAAGGCATCCTGCGGCAATGGGGCCGAAACGGCTATCAACTGCTCGACAGCAAAACCGTCGATGTAACGATCGAAGATCCGAACAATGGCAAGATTTTTGAGAAGGAATTGCCGCTATCGACGCGCGGCAGTTTCAGCGGCGACATAGACCTCGCCGACGAAGCGCCGCTCGGCAACTACAACATCACGGCCGCGGTTGGCAACGCGAAATCGAGTGGCTACTTCGAAGTTCAGGAATACAAGAAGCCGGAATTCAAAGTAACGGTCAAGGGCCCGAAAGACTTTGCCGCCGTCGGCGAGAAAGTGAAGTTCACGGTCAACGCCAATTATTTCTTCGGCGCGCCGGTGACAAATGCCGACGTTCATTACTACATCTACAAGCAACGTTATTACCACTGGTGGTGGGGCAATGAATCAAACGATGAATTTGACGATGCCGCCGGACCAGAGAACGAAGGTGGCGACGAAGAAGACTCCGGTTACTACGGCAGCGATCTGGTGACTGAAGGCGATGGCACGCTCACTTCCCGCGGCGAGATGACCGTCGATTTCGAAGTGCCGAAGCCTGAAGATAAGGACGAGTGGGACTATTCATATCGACTCGAAGCGCAGGTCACTGACGCCTCGCGCCGCGAGATGCACGGCCAGGCATCCTTCATCGGCACGCGCGGCAAAACAGTCGCCGACGCTTACCCGGAGCGTTATCTCTATTACCAGGGCGACACCGCGAAGATCAGAGTAAAGACTGCTGACTATGCGGGCCATCCGGTTTCCGAAAAGGTCACGCTCAAGTTCATCGAACAGAAATACGAGAAGGTCGAGAAGGACGAGGAGTACAACGGCTACAAATACAAGAACTACGATTACATCCTGCATGAACGCGAACTGGCTTCAGCAGACGTGAACACTGACAGCCAGGGCAATGCAGCTTACGATTTCACGGTGCCATCGCCCGGCAGCATTTATGTCAAAGCCATCCTCAACGAAAACGGAAAAGAAATCGTGAATCGCGGCGGTTCGTTCTGGGCGCCTGATAAGAAAGGCGAATGGTCCGATTTTGAATATCGCGACTATGACGAAAAGTCGATCAAGCTCGTACCCGACAAAAAATCTTATAAGCCCGGCGAAACGGCTCACGTGCTCGCGATGCTGCCGGCCGATAAGGCTCATCTGTTGGTAACGACCGAACTATCGAATGTCATGACCGTGCGAGAAATTGATTCGGCGGGCCGCAGCGTTGTGATCGACGTGCCAATCGAGCAACGCTACGAACCGAACGTCTACCTCGATGTGTCTTTCGTGAAAGACAGCGACATGTATAGCCAGAGCCAACTCATCGTCGTGCCCGCGCGCGACAAGATGCTCAAGCTCGACATCGTACCGAACAAGAAGGAATTCAAGCCGCGCGACGTGGCCTCATATACAATCGTGGCGCGGAACGATGATGGCTCGCCCGCCGCTAACGCGGAAGTTAGTCTCGGCATTGTCGACGAAGCGATCTACAGCATCCAGGCGGAAACTGCCCGTAATATCAAGCGCGAGTTCTATGGCAAGCGCTACGACGAAGTGCAGACGAGTCTCGCGATTCATTACAAGTTCACGGGCTTTGCCGGCGACAAGCCGGTCGATCTCGCGAAGAACAAATCTGCTTATCAACTCGCTGATTTCAAGAACGAAAGTGCTTACGCTGAACCCACCATTCGTCGCGAGTTCAAAGACACAGCCTTTTGGCAGCCGGATGCGGTGACCGGTGGCGATGGCAAAGCCACGGTAAATTTCAAGCTGCCGGACAACTTAACTACTTGGCGCGCCACCGCGCGTGCGGTCACCGCCGACACCCGCGTCGGCTCAGCCGTGCAGAAAACGATCGCGCGCAAAGATGTGATCATGCGTCTGGAGATGCCGCGCTTTCTGACTGAAGGGGACACGGTGACTATCTCAGGCGTCGTGCACAACTTCCTCAAGAGTGACAAGTCGACGAAGATCTCGCTCGATCTTAACGGCGCGCAGTTGCTTGACTCGCCGAGCGAAACTGTGACGATTAAACAAAACGGCGAGCATCGAGTCGATTGGCGCGTGCAGGCCAATCAAGTCGGCAAGTTGACCCTACTGGCCAAGGCGCTTACCGATACTGAGTCCGACGCGGTCGAGATGACGATGGAAATCGTGCCGCACGGTTTGAAACAGACGGTCGGCAACACGACCACGTTGACGCAGAACGATGCGGACCAAACCTTCTCGCTCGATCTTTCAGCGAATCCGGATAGTCAAGCACGGAACCTGCGCATTGAAGCATCACCGTCGCTGGCCGGAACTCTGTTTGGCGCACTCGACTATTTGACGAGTTTTCCATACGGCTGCACGGAACAGACGATGTCCAGCTTCCTGCCCAATGTGATCGTCGCGCAGACCTTAAAGGACGTGCCGACCGCGAAGATTCGCGCGTCGAATGATCTCGATAAGAAAGTTCAGCGCGGATTGGATCGTCTGTATGCTTATCAGCATGACGATGGCGGTTGGGGCTGGTGGAAAGACGACAAGAGCGATCCATTCATGACGGCTTATGTGGTTGACGGTCTAACACTCGCGAGCAAAGCCGGCTATCAAATCGATCTCGGGCGGCGCGATCAAGGTCGCGAGAAACTCGCGTCTCTGCTCAACGCCGGTAAGAACGACAACGGTAATCCGATCGATGATGAAACCAGGAGCTACATGATCTATGCCTACACCGAAAGTGGTGACAGCGATGGTCATTATCTCGAAGCGCTTTATGCGAAGCGCGGGAGTCTCGGGCCTTACGGCCGCGCACTGCTGGCGCTCGCTTTGCACCAGCGCAAAGATGGACGCGCGAAAGAAATTGCCGGCGCCATTGCCGGCTCAGCTCAGACTGACGAATTCGAAGCGCACTGGCAAACCGCACGCGTCAACGATTATGGCCGCAACGTCTATCTTGACGCGGAAGCCACGGCGCTTTCATTGAAAGCTCTGTCGCAAATCGATCCGAACAACGCGCTGTTGCCGAAGGTCGCGCGCTGGTTGGTAAAGAATCGGCAGAACGGTTATTACTGGCTTTCGACGAAAGAAACTGCCTTCGCGATCTATGGCCTGACTGATTATTTGAAAGTCAGTCACGAACTCTCGCCCGATTATTCGTTCGAGATTTATTTGAACGGCGCGCAGGTCTCTCAGCAACACGTCGGCGCGGGCGAGGCGACAAGCGCGCAGGACTTTGTGATCACGAAGAAGGCGGGTGAAGTCAGCAACAACAATCAGATTCGCGTGGTTAAGCATGGCCGCGGCGCGCTATATGTTTCGGCTTCGGTTCAATACTTTACTGCGGAAGACAACGTCGCCGCTCAGTCGTCGGGGAATTTGAAGATCTCGCGCGAGTACTTGCGTCTGCATGTCACCGAAAACGCAGACGGAAAATCGAGCTGGAAGATCGAACCGATGTCGGGAGAGTTGCGCTCCGGAGATCTGATCGTCGTGCGTCTGCATCTCACCGGCGCGCGGGCACAGTACCTGATGATCGAAGATCCGATTCCTGCGGGCGCCGAGCAGGTCGCGCAGGTCAGCGGCATCAACTTGAATTACTCGACCGGACAATGGACCGATTGGTACAGCGCGCGCGAGTTCCGCGATAACCGCACCGCCATCTTCGTCGATTACTTTAATGGCGACGCGACGTTCCAATACGCGATGCGCGTTGAGGTGCCGGGTGAGTTTCGCATCGCGCCCGCGCGGGCTGAGTTGATGTATCAGCCGACGATACAAGCCAATACCAGCAACGATCGGTTGCGGATTTTGGATAAGAAGTGATGGGGAATTAACCGCAGAGGATCGCAGAGGTTTCCGCAGAGGTCACGGAGGAAAACTTTGCGTCCTCTGCGAAATCCTCCGCGTTCTCTGCGGTTAAAAACGTTCTTTCGTCTAATCAAGTACTTAAGAGGCAGATATGATCACAGCAACTTTGCAGACTTGGCTGGACAGCGCGCGGGCAGTACTGAGAGACGCCCGGGCCCTCGCAATCTTCGCCGGCCTGTACGCCCTATTACTCGTTACCTTCTATATCTTCATCGCCACGCGCGAAGCGACGGTCTGGCAGGTGCTGATCACTTACGCGTTCCTGGTGCTGATGCCGGCCGAGTTCTTTGTCTTTCAGTCGGCGATCGTCGAGCATGCGCGCATCGGAAAGTTTTCTTGGCGACAGATCGTTCGCGGGGCCATCAAGCTCTTTATCGCGACGATTCCCATCGTTGTGATCGCGTTGGTATTTTGGGCTCTGCTCGACAAGTTTCAGCTTCGCTATCCCACTCCAAAAGCTGCGCTGGCCGAATCACTGCGCGGTGCGCCTAAACCGCAGCCACTTCATTGGCCGACAGTGATTTTTGCGACCATCCGATTTCTAATATTTGCCATCGCGTTGCCGCTGGCTACGATTCATCTTTGGGCCAGAGTTAGCGCCGGTGACATTCGAACATTGTTCAGCGGCGGCGCGGAAGCGAGCGTGAGACGAATCGGTGGATGGCTCGCGCGCGCCTTCGCCTCCGATTCAGTTTTGATTTACGCACTTGGCGCGATCCTGTTTGCTTTCATACCTTACGCGGTTATCTTCATCAAGATTTCTCCCAAAGGCACAAAGACCGACTTCGCGGTGTTCATCGCGCAGCTCTTGATTGCTTTCTGTTTCTCGCTGATCGGTTGGATCGTCACCGTCACGGCCCTCTCAAAGCTGAACACCCAAACATCAATAGCCGATGTCCCTCAACGCGCGCCGAGCACGCCGGCGGAGGCGCCCGCGTGACAGTTACAGAACCGCGAGCGGTAGCGACCGGATCATTTTCCATTTGTTATTTGACATTTGGCATTTGGCCATTTCAATCGGACGCGATCACGTGACTTTCGCAAACTTCCAGATTCGAAACATCGATTACACATCACGCAGGCACTCGCTTGTTCTGACCTGCGCATGCGTAGCACTTTTGTTTCTCAACTCTCCTCGCCCAAAAGATCGTTGGCGGATATTCGACTGGCCAAATAAATCGCCAGCGCTCCGTGAAGCAGCGATCGATTCCGCATTGCAGCAGACTGCAAACGACGCGCTCGGCCAACGCGAAGGCGCAATCATCGTGATGGATGCGCAGACTGGCCGCATACGCGCGTTGGTGAATTCGCAACTTGCTTTCGGTCAAGCGTTGATGCCCGGCTCGACGATGAAACCTTTCACCGCATTAGCTGCTCTACGTGCCGGATTGATTGATAACAATTCACGCACAGTTTGTCCGGGCCGCTTTACCGGCCGCGACTTTTCACTTCCCTGCGTCCATGAAGATCATTTGCCGCCATTCACACCATCGCAAGCCATCGCATATTCGTGCAACTACTACTTCGCCACGCTCGGTCAAAGGCTGGGCCGAGACAAGCTAGTCGAGACCGCGCGGCAGTTTGGATTCGGCCAAACGGCGGGAATCGAAGAGACTGCTGGAACGCTGCGGCCTTGCGAGACCGGCAACAACACGCGGATTCGCGAGAGCGCTCACGCTTCGGAGCAAAGCGATTGCGACGCGCGCGAAGCGATTGGTGAAAGCGATCACATTCAAATCACGCCGGTCCAATTGCTGATGGCCTATACCGCGCTGGTGAATGGCGGGCGTTTATGGCAACCTCGAATTAGCCGCTCCGAACCCATCGAACGATCACGAATCGACATATCTCAACAACATCGCGCGATCATCATCGAAGGCATGCGCGGCGCCGTGCGCTACGGTACGGCAAGGAACGCGCACCTTGATTCGCTCCCGCTTTACATCCTGGGCAAGACTGGAACCTCGCAGCCCGCGAAAGGCTTTCGTTCCAATGGTTGGTTCGTCGGCTTTGGTGCGCATGCGCCGGCGAACTCATCTACGGAGCCGGCTCCAAACGAAATCGATCTTGCTGTGCTCGTTATGGTCGCACACTCTCACGGTGCCGAAGCTGCGACGTTGGCGAAACCCATATTTGAAACGTTTGCCGAAAGATTCGAAGACGTTCACCACAGAGACACAGAGGACCACAGAGACAGCACAGAGACAAATTACGCAATCCGCAATCCGCAATCCGCAATCGTCAGCGTTCATCTGGTCACTGAGAACGTCACGAAGGAAATGTCTTTGGAAGACTACGTCCTCGGCGTGATGCGCGCGGAAGGAAGCATGGAAACTGAGCCCGAAGCGCTGAAAGCTCTAGCAATCGCGATTCGCACCTACGCTCTCAAGAATCACGGACGCCACGCGAAAGATGGATACGACTTTTGTTCGACCACGCACTGCCAGCGATTTGTCAGCGGAGACCCGACCGTAAGGGAGGGTGCAGACGCGAGGGGAAGCACCCTCCCTGACGGTCGGATTTCCGCCGCCGTTCGCACGACCGAGGGCCAGATCCTCATTGACGAACGCGGTCAACCTGTCGATTCATACTTTGGCGCCTCGTGCGGCGGCGAGACGGCGAACATTGGGACGCTCTGGGGCAAGACTCCGCCTGCGTATCTACGCGGTGTGCATGACGAGTTCTGCATCAGCGGCCCACATGCAAACTGGACCGATGTGATCTCTCGCGCCGATCTATTGCGGGCGCTGCAAAGCGATGCTCGCACCAATGTGGGTTCAAGACTCGATCAAATCACTCTCAGCAAGCGCGATGAAACCGGACGTGCAGAAGTCATCACGCTCGACGGCGAACATCGAAAGATCGTGCGCGGATGGGATTTCAAGATAATTGTGGGCCGCGTCCTGGGATGGAACCTGCTGAAGAGTTCCCGATTTGAAGTCTCTCGCCACGGATCGAATTTCATGTTTCGCGGCAGCGGCTTCGGCCACGGCCTGGGTCTTTGTCAGGAAGGCGCGCACGTGATGGCGCAACGCGGGGCAAACTATCAGCGGATTCTGGAGAAATATTTTCCGGGCACCCACGTGGGCGCAGAACATCGTGTTGCATCGGTGCAGCGCGGATACGAATCGACTGCTTTAACCGCAGAGGGCGCAGAGGTTGTCGCAGAGAAAAGCAGAGGTTTTCCTCAGCGTCCTCTGCGAAATCCTCTGAGCCCTCTGCGGTTAAGTAAACCCCTCGTCGATCATGCCAGCCAAAAAGTACTCACGAGCGAACATTTTCGCGTTACCTATCCCAAGGGTGTCGACCGTCGCGATGCCGATCAAGTCCTGAGCACTTTGGAATCCGCCCGCGCTGATTATCTCCATCGGGCGAATGCGGCCTCAGTTTCGATTGCTAACATCCCCACGCTTGAAATCCGCCTCAACGAAAGCACTGGTGATTTCACCGCGCGCACCGGTCAACCCTTGTGGGCCGCCGCGGCGACGAAGGGAAATCGCATCGAGCTGCAACCACTCGCTCTGCTGAAGCACCGTGGCGTGCTCGTCCCCACGCTGCGCCACGAACTAGCACACGCGGTAATCGATACTGTCAGTAACAATCGCGCGCCTCGTTGGCTGGAAGAAGGATTCGCGATTTATCTCGCTGGCGAAGGCGCAACGATCTCACACTACAGAATTCCAAGCTCCATATCACCCACCGAACTTGAAAGACGACTCGAACGACCGAGTTCGCAGCAAGACATGCGCGCTTTGTACACCGCTGCCTACTTCAATG
>QHXG01000072.1 GCA_003222845.1 Acidobacteriota bacterium
ATGTCATGTCTGCCCATCGCTCGCCGGCGCTCGTATCTGAGTTCGCCAGCGCGGCCGAATCGCGCGGAATCGAGGTAATCATCGCGGCGGCCGGCGGCGCCGCGCATCTTGCCGGCGTCATCGCCGCGCACACAACTTTGCCGGTGCTCGGCGTGCCGATGAAGAGTGATGCGCTTAACGGTCTTGATTCATTGCTCTCAACTGTCCAGATGCCGGCAGGAATTCCGGTAGGAACGCTCGCGATCGGCAAACCTGGAGCCACGAACGCCGCCCTGTTTGCGATTGCGATTCTCGCCAACAACCGTCCCGACTTGAAAAAAAGATTGCGCGCGTTTCGCGCCGAGCAAGAGAAGAAGATCAGGGAAGCAAAGTTGAATTGAGCAGTTGTATTTTTTGATTCGTCAGTTTGTTCGCTCACCCCGCGTCGCGCGCCAGCAACGCTGCGCCAATTGCCACACCATCCGCCCCCAATTCAGCCGCGACAATCTTGGTTGACTCAAAGCACGGTTGGAATGAACGCTTACCGGCTGTGTCAATGATCGGTTTCAGTATCAAGTCACCGGCTTCCATCACTGCGCCGCCCAGCACAATCCGCTCGAGGCTGAGCAGATTGATCACGCTGGCGACCGCCGTGCCGATGAAGTGACCGGTGCGTTCGATCATCATGATCGAAAAGTCATCGCCGTTCGTTGCGGCCGTCGCCAAATCGGCGACCGAACCCAGCCGCGAAAGCGAAGAGGTCGAATCTCGATCAAACCGCTCGCGCGCCCGTCGCAGGATATTTGGCGCCGACGCCACCGTTTCCAGACAACCGGTATTTCCGCACTGGCATTCCATTCCTTCGGTGTCGATGGTGATATGGCCCACTTCTCCGGCACATCCGGAAGCTCCAATCCAAAGCTTGCCGTCAATTATGATTGCGCCGCCGACAGCGTTGCCGATGCCGATATAAAATAGATCGCGCGCGCCCCGTCCAGCGCCAGCCTGATATTCACCGTAGGCGGCGGCATTGGCGTCGTTCTCCAGTTCAAACCGCAAGCCCGTGGCCTTCATCAGTTCTGAATGAATGTCGTCTCGCACTATCGACGGCAAACCGGTTGAAATCAACACTTGATCCGTTTCGCGGTTAACCAGGCCGGGAATGCCGACGCCGACCGACTTGATTGGTCCAGCCTCGCCGAAGCCCGCCACCAAGTTGGTGATTTCCGAAATAATGTTCTCCGCCTTGTGTTCCGCGTCGCGCCTGGCTTTGACTTTGCCGACCTCGGAAATCATGACGGCATGCATCGTCTTGGCGGCGATGTCGATCCCGACAAAGTTATTTTCAGACTGATTCGGCATAGGGGAAGCCTCTCGCATGATCTTCGCAGTTTAGCGGGCAGGAATTTCGTCGCCATCTTATTAGAGGGCCGGGAGGCTGTCAAACTGCGGGTTCTGCGTGTAGAATGCCTCGGAAATCAAGCGATGCCGGTAACAACTTCAAACAAAACAGCAGGGCCACAGCTCCGGCAGATCCTGCTCCCGACAGATTTCAGCGGGTGCGCGAGTTATGCCATGCCCTATGCGGCGGCGATCGCGCGCGCAACGCAAGCCAAAATCATTTGCGTGCACGTGGTCGAGCCGGTCGTGCCCACCGTGGGCTATACGGGCTTAGCCGAACCGTTGCCCATTGCGGACGTTAGCCAACAGTTAGAGAATTCGGCTGAGCGGGAATTGCCAAAGCTGGCTGAGTCGGAAGAATATGCAGGTCTCGAAATCGAAGAGGTGATCGTGCATGGCGATCCAGCCGCTGAGATCGTGCGCGTAGCTGACGAGCGCCAGGTTGATTTGATTGTGATTTCATCTCATGGACGCACGGGCCTGGGCCGAATTATTTTCGGCTCTACCGCAGAGGCCGTGGTCCGTCATGCTGGTTGCCCCGTTCTCGTCGTAAAACCTCCACCACAGGAAGAGAGTGAGCAGTGAGCAGTAAGCCGTGAGCAGTTTTCGTCTCCACTCACGCAATCTCTGCCCGCAGCCCGTCAACTACTGCTTACTGCTCACTGCTTACTGCTCACTCTCATGAACAGCCTCCAATTTCTTTCTTACTTGATCGAGCAATACGGGTTGTACGCCGTGTTCTTCCTCACCATGATCGAAGGCGATATTACGTTGCTGCTCGCCGGTGTGCTGGCCCACAGCGGATTCTTCGATGAAGGAATTCTTAAAGGTTATGGCTTTGCCAAGGTTCTGCTCTGGGGGACCCTGGGTGGCGTGGCGAGCGACAATCTGGCCTACGGGGCGGGCCGGAGCTTCGCGAAAACTGTGCGCGGCTTTCGGTTCTATCGCAGCGCGATGCCGCGCATTGAACGTCTGACGAATCGTTTTGGCGCGCTGTCCATCTTCCTCTCAAAGTACATCTACGGATTGCGCTGGGCTTCGTGCACGTTCTACGGCGTAGGCCGCATGCCTTACTTGCGCTTTCTGGCGCTTTCAGCCGGCAGTTGCGTCGTATGGGTTTGCCTGCTGAGTGGCGTCGGATACTTTTTCAGCAGCGCCGTGATGGGATTGATTGGCGATTTCCGTCACGTCGGCAAGATCCTTCTAGTAATCGTGATCGCCGGCATTCTGGGCTTTTATCTGATCAAACGGCTATGGATTTCGAAGAAGGTTGAAGAGGCAGTGCCGGATAAGTTGCACGACATCGAGCAAGCCGCCGTCGGAGGCCTTAAGGACTTAAAAGAGGAAATTCAGCAGAAGATTCATCTGAAACCACGCCGCCGGAAAAAGCGCCGTTCATCCAAACGGTAACGCGCACCATCTAACGCACGCCCCACTCCCAAATACCGTATTGAATTTTCTTATCAAGCGCATGGCCGGACTGTTTGAGCGACAGCACTATCTGTCCGCGATGGTGCGATTCGTGAGAGATCAAGTAACCGAAGAAGGCTACGGCATCAGGCTTGAAACCCTTCACCTTGCCGCCACTCGCCAGACTCTGGGTCAATAAAGCCCCGATCGCCTGGCCTGAATCGAGCAGCGACTTGCGCAGCAGTTTCTGGTCACCAGCCTGCTCCTTTTCAATTTTGTTCAGGCCTTTCAATAAATCCGGCGCGGCCGGTTTCAACCACATCAGTCGCACATTGTGTATGTGAGCGAACTGCTCGCCGACGCTACGGCCCTTGGAGGCTGAATGGTCGTTGAGATGCGCCGCGTCGATACCATCAAGCAAATATAGATTAATGCGACTGTGAATTTCCCAAGCGCCCAAAAACTGTTTTTCATCCATCTTTCGTCTACCTCCGTCAGCCCAGTGTCAGAACCGCGAGCGGTAGCGACCGGATCCTACAGCAAGCGTGAGTTTATGATCCGGTCGCTACCGCTCGCGGTTCTGACACGGACTACCTCACTTGAGATAACGTCAGCCGAGTTGTTTGCGAAATTGCCACACGCTCACCGAAACCATGACCAACGCGATCACTGCCAACGCGAGCAGTTGCGGATACAGCACGTCGACGCCGCTGCCTTTCAGCAAGATGCCGCGCGAGATGATCGCAAAATGCTTCACTGGATTCACCGAAGTTATGGGTTGCAGCCAGGTTGGCATTGCTTCGATCGGCGTGGTCGCGCCCGAAAGCAGCGCCAACGGCGGATTGGTGAAGAAGCCCATCAATTGCGCCTGCTGTTGCGTCCGGGTGAAGGTGGCGATCATCATTCCCAAACCGATGCCGCACAACACGCACAACGAAGCGGCGAGAAAGAAGAGGAGCAAACTGCCGCGCACCGGCACGCCAAAAACCAGACGCGCGACGCCCAGGGCTAAGCCGATGTCGATCGCCAACAGCAGAAAGATCGGCGCGACTTTGGCGATGATGATCTCCGAACTTTCGGCCGGCGTCATCAGCAGTTGTTCTACGGTGCCGATTTCCTTTTCGCGTACGAGCGAAGCCGAAGAAACAACCGATCCCTGCAAAACCAATAACAGTCCAATCATTCCGGTCGTGATGAACCACGCGCTCTTTAGTCCGGGGTTATAGAGGATTGTCAGGCGCGGTGTCACCGTGGCGTGCGTAACCGAAACGTTTGTCGTCAAGGAAACGCTTGGATTATTTGGCGACAAGAAACTGCTCGGTGCATTTGAAGTATCACCCATCGGCGGTGACGGCTGGAGAGCTGTGCTTTCGGTTGGTTGCCCTGCTCTTGGCTGAGACAGTGCGATCTTTTGATTGAGACTGGCGATGATTCGCGCCGCATAACCACCGGCAATTGTCGCCGTGTTGGCATTGACGGCATCGACTAACAATTGCACTTCCGCGGTTTCGTGTCGCGCGCGCTTCTCCGCAAAATCGCGCGGCACCGCAAGCCCGGCGTCGAGCTCGGCGCGGCTTATCGCTTGACCCAAATCCTCGGTCGATGCGTAGTAAGCTTTCGTCTTGAAGACCAAACCTTCCGTGAACGCTGAAACCAGTTCACGGCTTTCGGGTGTGCGACTGTCATCGACCACGCCCAGCCGCAAATTCTCAAAGGTCGGATTCAGCGCCAGACCAAACAGAATTATGTTCAGCGTCGGCGGGATGATTAGCAGAATGACTAATCGCCGATTACGCCTGATCTGGTGAAACTCTTTTATGAAGAGAGACCAGAGTCGAAGATTCAAAATGCGGCTAAGTGGGCTCATGGTTCGAACAAGATCATTTATCATTTCTCATTTGACATTTTTTATTTGGTCATTGCTTTCCTTTGCGGGCAGTTGCGAGGGACGCAGTAAAGATTCTGCATAGCTCGTTGTTTTCTTGAATGATTTCCGTTAGGAGTTCCGGTTTCAGAATACGACTACGTTCGATCACGCGTAGCCAGATTGATGTTTCGTTCAATTCCTTAAGAACAATACGCACCTTGTGAACAAAGTCAGCATGGCTCTCGGCGCCTCTTGCTTCGCCGTAATTTGGTGCGGGCGACGTTCCTGATCGAAGAATCTGTCCGGCTGTGTGTTTACCTGCCGGAGTCTTTGGCAGACAAGACGAGAGCTTAACGATGCGGACAGTAAAATCAATAAGGCGCTCCTCAAGTTCGTCAGCGCGTGACCGAGACGGCTCGTTGTTAATTTTGTTCTTTTCCATCTGTCTCAAGTAATCGACGAACCCCCAGACATCTTTGAAATCGATGACAAATGAAAAATGTCAAATGAGAAATGAAAAATGATTCATGCCTTCACCTGCATATCCTTCATGACGCTCCACGCGCGCCAGAAAAAGAAAGCGCCCAGCAAGCAGAGCGCAATTGGGGCATACCAGATCGCGGGCCACCCACCCCCGCGCAGAAACGCGTCGCGAATCACTTCCAGGTAGTAACGCATCGGTACCAGGTTCGATAGAAATCGCAGCGGCTGCGGGATGTTCGTGACTGGGAATAAATAACCCGACAGCAGAAACGAGGTCAGAAACCCGCCGAGCTGTGCCGCCTGAATCGCCGCCGCCTGATTGGGAATCGCGGCGCCGATCATCGTTCCGAAACATGTAGTGCAAAGAAGGTAGAAGAAGGTCGTGACCAACAGCGGCGTTGGATCGCCCGCGAGGCTCAGTCCGAAGATCACAAACAGCACGAACATCCCGGCAATCCATTCGGCCCAGGCCACGAGCGTGTACGCGATAACTTTTCCCAGGAGATATTCGAAGGCCGTAATACTGGAAACATAGACTTGCAGGATCGTCTTCAGCTCGCCCTCGCGCGAGAGCGCCAGCGCCGCCAGCAACGGCGGAAACATTGCCAAGCCAAACGCCAACACGCCCGGGCCAAAGTATTTCAAGTCTTCACGGCCCGGATTGAACCAATAACGAATCAGTGGCTTGATGGCCGGGTGAATCGTGGCCGGCTGAATCTGCGCTGTGAATGCCTGAGTGATGGCGGCCGCCTTGCCGCGCATCACGTTAGCCGTGTTCGCGTCCGTGCCGTCGATGAGCCACTGCACCTCGACATTCTGTCCGCGTCGAAGATCGCGCTCGAACTGAGGCGGAATAATCAATGCCGCGCGCGCCTGGTTCTGGGCGAGCACACGTTCCGGCGACAGGTTCGTGGGCAATGCGCTGAGCTTGAACGAAAGCGAGGAGCTGACGGTCTCAAGGTAGCGCCGTGACATCGGGGTCTTGTCCAGGTCCTGCACGACCACCGGAATGTCTTTCACCGACAACGAAGTCGCCTTGCTCAGCAACAACAAAAGCACCACTGGCAAGACGAGAGCCAGCGCCAGTGTTAGCCGGTCGCGCCACAACTGCGTGAGCTCTTTTCGGACCTGGGCCAGAATGCGTTTCATTTAGCGAGCATCAACATAAGCTCCTCTTACATGGAGCACGTGTACGTTACGACCCTTGATTATGAATAGCACCCGATAGCGACCTATTACCATTTGACGAATCTCTTCCGAAAACTCTTCATTTTCCGGTGCTAGCGGGAATCCTTTCGGCACGACGCCTAGTTGTTTTACGACCGCGCTTCGCAGTTCGCGAGCCCAATGCCGAGCCTCGCGCTTGCCCCACGCACGACAACCCCAGTCATAAGACTGACGCACGTTTTCCTGTGCTGACTCCTCAAAGATCACTCGGTAGCGCTTCATTCCTGCTCGGAGATCCCTTTTTCAGTAAAGAACTCCTCAA
>QHXG01000073.1 GCA_003222845.1 Acidobacteriota bacterium
TTCATAAAATAAATAACGCATGATTCACTATTGGCGGATAATGACAGAATCGGTTGCCGAATTCAATCGAGGCATTCGAATGGGTGAGCGGGCCTTAACTTTGCAGGAGAGTCCGAAAAAGCAGTTGGCCAAACTCTTAATGTCCGAGACGCAACTGGAGTCTGAGTAACCCTCACAGTTAAGGAAGGGTGGCTTGCCCCCGCTGCTTTAGGCCCATTCTATTAAACTAGCGGGGCAAGCCACCCTTCCTTACCTGTGAGACTATTGAAATTTGGAGTGCGGCGGCAACGACGCCGCTTTGGATCATTAATAGATTCTAGTCGACAAGATCAAAGCGGCGTCGCCGCTTCGCTATGCCGCCGCACTCCAAATTAGTGCTTATTGATCTTCCCTCGGCAAGTTATTGCTCCGCACAAACAACGTTTTGAATCAGGGTGTAACGTGTTCTCGTAATCGATCGTAATCTCTTCACCCGGCCTGATATCGCGCAACGCAAAGAATAAGATGTGACCGTGAATGGTCTTCAGATAGGAGTTCGGCTCGCACGAGTGATTGATGTAATGCGTGCCGTTGCCGCCTCGGCTGCCGTCCAGACTCCAGCGGCCATCGATATCGCAGATGCGCAGGATGCGCCGCTTGCGGGCCCGTCGTCTCGCTTCGAGATCTGGTATTCGCTCGCCGGCGTACTCCGCGATCTTTTTCCCGCGACGGAAGTGGACAGTTGCGAAACAGCCTTTGCCGTTAATTGGAGATTTGCGAATTGAGAGACCGTGCGCCAGTTTCACAGGCTATCATTGTACGACAACTCGAAATGAATTCACCGCAGCGGCACCAGAGGCATTCGCAGAGGTCCCAGAGAAAAATGAAACCGCTCTGCGTTCTTCTGCAAAAACCTCAGCGCCCTCTGCGGTAAATCTTCTTCGCCTCAGTTCGCCATTTGCGGCGCCACATAGCGAAGCGATTTCAATTCCGCCAGCGCCGCCAGCTTTTCAATTGGCAGGCGACCGATGATCAATTTGGCAGTCTTTGGATCGAGCACGACTTCGAAACCAAGTTCCTTGAGCTTTGCGATCGTCTCATCGGATTTATCTGTCAACCAGATCTGGATTTCAGCTTTGCCATTATGAATGAACTTCGCTTCATCCGAACTCGGACTAATCTTCTTGTCTTTCAAGCGATCGATAACCGCGAGAACCGCAGGATGAAACTTTGCCTGTAGTTGCTCTCGCTGCTGCTGTTCTGGTGTAAGGTTATTCTGAGGGTCAGCTTCGCGTCTACCATCGACTGTCGACGCTCCTCCCGAAAAGGTGACGTTGCTTCCTTGTGCGGAGCCCGCACCCGCTCCGCCAGCTCCTCCGCTTGATCGTTTGCTGTTTTGTTTGTTCGCTCCCGACTGGGTAACGACGACTGTTTCCGCGGCTGCACGCATGGCCATCGGCGGGCGCGAAAGACTGGACAGTGCCTGCAATCTTCCGAAGGGCTGGTTCTCTTGTCCATAGACCGCCCGCCGATTGACACCCTCCGGCACTTCCACTGGCACATCAATCCGTCGTGGCTTACCGCCGTCGGTCACGATCATTTCTTCGACTGCGACAAACGAAGTGAACTGCGTCATAAGACGATAATCGAGACCGAGATTAATGATCGCCTGTTTCACATCATCCTGCATGTTGCCCTGTTGCGCGCCTTTGAAATCACGGCTCATCAAATCATCTACTCGTGTGCGCGCCCAAAGCGTGGCCAGCACCTCGTGTTGCGATTGCGAGCTGGAAAAATCAACAGGAATCTCACGCACAAAATCGCGGCCTGACATTTTTCCTTTCAAACGAATCGCGCTGCGGCCATTGGCTGTGTAGCGACCCGTTAAGATTACCGGCTTGGCGCTGAAAAGATCGGGAATTGTCTGGGGATAGACATCGGCTACGGGCATTCCGTTCCAATCGATAGTGATGTCGGTCAACAGCGGATTGCGCACGCGCTCATGAAATCGACGTGCCGCAGCCGAGCCGTCGTCATTCAAGCCAACGTATTCGACTTCGCCGCGTCCGTACTTCGCCATGTTGTCGAGCAGGAAGCGATTTACGCTGTTGCCAATCCCAAAGGCAAACACCCGCGCGTTCGGATGTTTCTGCACTTCACCGATGATTTCCATGTCATTGCCAACGTAACCATCGGTCATGAAGCAAACGATACGCACATGGTTTTGCGCGTCGGATGGATCCATCGAAGCCTTGATGGCTTTCATCATCTCCGTGCCACCGCCGCCCTGGCGGGATTCGAGGAACGCCTGGGCCTTCGCCAGATTCTCTCTGGTTGCCGAAACCGGTTCAGGAAATAGTATGTGTTCGTCGCCGGAAAACGTGATCAAATTGAAAGTGTCATAAGGATAAAGGTTGTCGAGCGCGAGCTTCATCGTCTCTTTGGCCTTCTCAATCGGAAAGCCGGACATCGATCCTGAAGTGTCGAGCACGAAGACCAATTCCTTCGGTGTTACATCTTCAGCCGTGACTCGCTCGGGCGGTTGCAGGATCAATGTGAAGAAGCCGCCGTTGGCTGATGAGTGTGTGAGCAGCGCATCAGAAAACTTCTTGCCGGCGACATCGTAACGAAAAACGAAATCCTTATTGGGAATCGTTGCCTGATCTTTCAAGCGCACGTGCGCGCGATGATCGTCGGAACGTTCGACATCGACTTCCTGCGTCTTTGAACTTAGGCCATCAATCGGCACGCCGGCGTCGAGTGTTAGGTCGATTGAGACATCGTGCCCGACGCGCATGCCTTCGGGGACAGGTTGTGGCGTAATGCGCGAAGCGTCAGGCACTTGATCGGTATTTGGCGCAAAACCATCTCCGCTTGCATTTGGTTGGGCGCCGGTCGCGTGGCCGGGAATGTAGCGCGGCCCAACGACCATGGGAAACACGAATTCATACGAGCCGTCTTCGTATTTCAAAGTCTCGACATAGCTGATCGAAATCTTGATTTGTTCACCGGGCAGAATGTTGGCGACCGATTGCGTGAAAATGTTCGGTCGTTCCTGATTCAAAAGGCTGGCAGTCTGGCCACTGGACTTCGCGGCTTCGTAGACAGCTTGCGCTTCTTCGCGGCGCAGAATCTTTCCGCGCACCGTGCGATCGCCGACGAGCATGGTCATGTCATCGACCGCAGCGTTTTGCGGCAAGGGAAAGGTGTAGACTGCTTCGATCTTTTCCTTGAATGGGTTTTCAAATTCCTGCGTTACGATAACGCGCGCCAGGAATCCGCTGATCTCCGCCTTCACATCCGTGTGTTTGAGCGGACAGACAGCCCTTGGTTTTCCATTTGAATCGATGATCTGAAGCGAGCCCTGGGTCTCGCCGCTTTGCGCTGAGGCGATCCTGGCTGAGTTCCTCGAGACGCTCAGGCCGATGATGGAAAGAGTTGCAACTGCTACTACAGAAAGAGATTTGAGAAAGAACTTTCGCAGCATAGCCTTATCCTCCGGCGTACTTTTGAGAGAACACGCAACGGTCCGGGGATCGTTGCCTAAAGTTATCTTGTCCCGCTGGTTTAGAGACCTGATCTCAGTCTCTGGTTCCCGCTTAATCCGCGGATAGAACGTGAAAAGAGGGGAGACCTTGCATTTGTCAGTTGCATTGATGCAGCCGACTCTGCTTGCGATGGCTCAGCCTTTTTGGAGTGCGCCGGCAGAGCGAAGCGGCGACGGCGCTTTAGCTGTCGTTAATGCAGATAGGAGAGCGTGCGACTCAAACGAAGTCCAAAGCGCCGTCGCCGCTTGCTCTGCCGGCGCACTCCACAAGACCAGAATGCTGTTCGCGATCTGGGGAGCTCTATTGGTTATTACCCGATCAAGACGAAAGGTTACGGTAAAAAACAAACGTCAAGAGTTCATGCGGCAGCTTGCGATTGGCGAAATTACATAAAGCTAAAATCAGCCCTGAACTACTTCAGCCTCAAACTGCGAGCGATGAGATCGGTTTGATTGCGAATGCGCGATAACTTGTCGCGCATCCCAGTGAAGCGCAGCACATATACGGTGTGACTGTCGGCCTGCAGATAATACGTGCGACCCGCCATCGCTTTGCCCGCTTGGGTGTATTCGAAAGACATCGTCAGGCCATCCAGACGACCATTGAAAGGCTCCTCTTTTCCATCGACGTATCCCGGCCGAAAGCGCTCTTTCTGATCCTGATCGCGATGAGCGAACTCTTTCACGGTCAATCCCTCCTCAACAGATTCTTTGCGAATGCGGAGATAGCCTTCGGTCCGGTCGCCGTAGACGAACTCTGCGTGCTGGTGAATATCGTCCGGCTCTCCAATCAAATGCCACGTAGGGGAAGGGAAATCGACGACGTAATTGACTTTGGCGCTGGTGTAACTGTGTTCCTGCGCACGGATATGCACATAAGGCGCGGCTGAACCAAACGCCGCCAGCAGGAAGAATCCAAAAAAAACAATTAATGATCGCACTGTCAAACTCCTTGTCTCCTCGGAGTACCGCCTTCAGGAAAGTCTGAACTCAAAAGCTATTCTGCCTGAAGGCGGTACTCCAAAACACGAGCCCTTTTTCAACTTGCTCAGATGCCTGGCGAAGAAGCGCTGTTGTCCAAACTATGACGCTGGTCTTCCCTGGTTTTCGAAGAGCGAGCAGGCAATTAGTGAAAGAAAAGGCCGCTAACCTGACAGGAGAAACCAGGCAGCAGCGGCGACTCAAGCGTATTTGAGTCACGCAAGGTACTAACAAGCCGCAAGACGCCGCCCTCGCGACGATAAACTTCGACAAACCTCTGCATGAAGCTTACGATCCAATATTCCTCGACGCCTCGCCGCGAGTAGAGATCAAGCTTCGCTTCGCGATCGCGGAACTCATTGGCCCGGCCCGGCGAAAGCACTTCGATTACTAATTCGGGCGCGGCGTGGAGGTGGCCGGCTTTGTCAACCGACTCCTTCAAGCGACCGCGCGTGATCCAGATTACATCAGGAGCCACCTCATCATCCTCGGCAAAGATTACTCCCGGCGCTGGCAGCACCACGCCTGAACCGGCCTGCTCGTTCCACTGTGTCAGGAAGTACTGCAGTTGATTGCACGTGTACTGGTGTTCAAATTTCGGTTGTCTGGACACATAGAGTTCTCCTGCGATGATTTCGTAGCGATTGCCATCTTCCGGCATCTGCGCGAGATCAGCGGAAGTGAAACGTTCGGAAATGACTGTAGCGTTTTCCATTTTCGATTGTCCTATGTTCGGAATAACCAAAATTCTAGCACAAAGCTACGTTCTCATAGCGTAGACTTCAGTCTCCGACGAAAGTTGAACGCAGACTGAAGCCTACGCTACCGGTGCCCGCTCGATTGCCTCCCGCTGGAGCAAAACCAACTGCGTGATGCCCTTCTTTCCCAACTCCAGCAAACTATCCATCTGTTCGCGCGTGAACGGCGAGCCCTCGGCCGTGCCCTGCACTTCAATGAACCGTCCGTCGCCGGTGCATACCACGTTCATGTCCACTTCGGCACGCGAGTCTTCGTCGTATTTCAGATCGAGCAAAGGAGTACCACCAACGATACCTACACTGACGGCGGCAACTTCGCCAATGATGGGTGATTTCTTAATTCGCTTTTCTTTCAAGAGTCGCGCGCAGGCAATGGCGAATGCGACGTAGGCGCCGGTGATTGCGGCAGTACGCGTGCCGCCGTCTGCTTGCAGCACATCGCAATCGAGAGTGATCGTGCGCTCGCCCAGGAGGCTGCGATTTGAAATCGCGCGCAGACTCCGTCCAATCAAGCGCTGAATCTCGTGCGTCCGGCCCGATGGCCCTCCGCGGCCAATCTCGCGTTGAGTGCGCGTGTGCGTCGCCCGCGGCAGCATTCCATACTCAGCCGTGACCCAGCCTTCACTTCTCTGTCCACGCAAATGCGGCGGCAATTTGTCTTCGACGGATGCCGCGCAAACCACACGCGTGTTTCCCATCTCGATCAGCGCCGAGCCTTCGGCATTAGCGAGAAAACCTGGCGTAATGCGGACAGGTCGCAATTCGTCGGGCGCGCGATTATCTGTGCGTATGAAGGTCATTTGTTTGCCGACCAACCTGCCGGTGCTTCAGGCCATTCTTTGTCCGGACTAACCGGCGCCGGCTGATTCACTCCCAATCGATCGGGTGCAATGTCCGCGACGATGAAATTCTCCGGCGGCACCGGTATTCCTGCAAGCCGCCTCAGCATGGCGAGCTGGCCGGCATGTGTCATCGCATCTGCAAATGGTCCCTGAAGCAAGCGCTCCGTGGACATATCTTGCAGTAAGGGATCGCCGGCTTCGATATGTTTGGCCAAATCTTCCACCATTGCATGAAATCGAACAACTTCTTCGCTCAGCGATGACAAGGCTTCGGGTCTGTATTGACCGCCGATGAAAAAAGTGCGCGCGTAGCCAAGCACGCTCGTCATGTGACGCACCAACTCTTTCGGAGTACGCACGCCGTCACCTGCCTGAAAACTCTCAAAGTCGGCCGGAGCATTACGTAACGCTTTCTGCGTCCGGTAAGCCAACGCGGCTAAAAAATGGCGGAGCAGGCTTAGTTTGTCATCCATCGCAAAATCGAGTGGTCA
>QHXG01000074.1 GCA_003222845.1 Acidobacteriota bacterium
GACATTACCAATTAGCGAACAAGTGGTTAAACCACAGAGATGTTCGACTCAGGATTTAATCATACCCAATGGGGATTAGACAAGCATTCACACTCGGGTTTCGCGAGGAAATTTCATGCGTTTCGTGAAGGGTCCCAAACCATGGCCAAATTATGATCGTGTCAAGATTGGTATGACCTGTAGCGGATTCACTTGAGCGTGCTCTGCGTCAGCCAAAAGAGTTACGACCCTCATCGAGACTGTAACGCGCGAAACCGACTAGGCCAGTGCTCGCTGAGATAATCGTAGTAGTAGCTGTAGCCCCCAGCACGTTGGAGAATCGCAAATTCGCAGGCCTGACCCCCGATCGCATAGTCATGACCCCCGATCGCATAGTCAGGGTCATGGTCATCACAATTTCAAACCTGACCCTCTTTGTGCTCCGACTCTGGTTGCTTGGCCATGAAACAAGACTTGCTATTGACAGCAACTTTCGTATAGGAGTAGAGTCCGCTGTCACTAACTTTCACACTGCGCGAGGCTCTCATATGAGTTCCAGGCACAGCATACCAGTCCGCGGGTTGATGTCCACCAAGACTTCGCCATTCTTTCAGGGGCGATTCGGACGTATGTTTCGTTCTTTGCGCGCAGCCAAATTCGGAAAGGACGACGATGAAAACCTGATAAACCTTGCCGCCTTGGGCGACGCTATGTCGGCTACCTTCGAGCGGCCGAAGGATGGGAAGGATGAGGAAGAAAGCGGCATTCCTGCCTTGTATACGTATTTAGGTCAGTTCATTGATCACGACATTACGTTCGACCCAGCCAGCAGCCTGCAAAAACAGAATGATCCGGACGCCTTAATCGATTTCCGCACTCCAGCGTTCGATCTCGACAACGTCTATGGGCGGGGGCCGGACGATCAACCCTACATGTATGATGGCGGCAACTTATTTCTTCTCGGTGATCCGATTCAGGGCGGCGATCCCAACGCGAAAGACCTGCCGCGCAATAATGCCAATCCGCGGCGCGCACTCATCGGCGATCCTCGCAACGACGAGAACACCATCGTTTCACAGCTCCAGGGACTCTTCTTGCGGTTTCACAATCGCATACTCGCGGACAACGCGGGCTTCGCATTCGGCACCCTTCAGCGGCTGGTTCGGTTCCATTACCAGTTCGTAGTGCTGAATGATTTCCTGCCACGGATCGTTCACTCCAGCGTTCTCGATGACTTAAAAACCAACGGACAATACGATCGCAGCAAGCTGAAGTTCTTCCACTGGAAGAACGACCCCTTCATGCCCGTTGAATTCTCGGTTGCGGCCTACCGTCTGGGCCACTCCATGATTCGGCCTGGCTATCGCCTCAACGATGATAACTCAACCTTATTGCCGATCTTTCCCGTTCCACAGGAGGGCTTAAACGACGGGCTTACCGGCTTCCGCGCAATGGATCCGGCCAGGGGAATCGATTGGGGACGATTTATTGACGTCGATATCCGCAGCAACGATGATGACGTCAAGCGGCTTCAATTTGCTTATCGAATTGACACATCGTTGGTGAATCCGCTGCACCACCTGCCGCCCGCTGTTGCGAGCAACCCTTCATCTTTGGCCCAACGAAACTTGGAGCGTGCGTGGCGCCTCGGGCTGCCTTCCGGCCAGAATGTCGCTCGGGCAATGCACCTCCAACCTCTTGCCGATAAGGATATTATTATTGGTAAGGGCACCGATGATCCGGACCCGGACGCCAAGAGCATCGTCGAGGTATCCAAAGTGTTTGCGAACAATTGTCCACTCTGGACCTATATCCTTGCCGAGGCAATGCAATTTAGAGAGCCAGTCAAGATCCCGGTCAATGAAGACGTTACGATCAATACGCCGCGGCTGGGACCCGTCGGTGGCCGCATCGTCGCGGAAGTGTTCCTGGGTCTCATGTTCGGTGATGCCCATTCCTTGTTGAGTCTGGATCCCCATTGGCATCCGGAGCAAGGCGAGGATTTTGCGCTGAAAGACTTCGTGAAGTACGCGTTGGGTCAATGACAATTGATCGTTTCTTGCACAGGCGCGCATTGGTTCAAAAACTGGAGATCTCTTGAAGTAAGGCCGACTAATGCCGGCTGATTCGGAAGGCGGACTGTAGACATACCTTAGGCCGACTCGCTACTCTCTACGACATTTGAGGCAGATCGGGAAGTTAATCCGGTACTCCCCGGATTCTGATCGATCTCCTCTTCTTGAGCTTTCTGCGCCAGCATCAGGTGATCGCGCATCGCGGTGCGCGCCTCTTGCCAGTTGTGTTGACGAATCGCGCGATATATCCGCCGGTGCATTTCCGCTGACTCTTTCAAGTCTGTCGCTCGTTTTACGGTCTTGCTTCTTACATCGAAAAGAATCGTGGCCACCATATTCATCAAAGCCGTGAGGATGCGATTTCCCGATGCGGCCGCCACCGTCTGATGAAAGTGCATGTCATGAATCAGAAATTGTTCGGGTTCATCGAGCGAGGCAAACATTCCGGCGACCTCTTCCGCCATCGTTGCCATGTAATCTCCGGTCGCGCGTTCGGCGGCCAGTCCGGCAATGGCCATCTCGAGCGCTCTTCTGGCTTCAAACATTTCTGCCGTGGTGAATCCGTGCAACGCCGCCATCATGCGCAACGGACCACTGTCGAGCTCGGGCGGCCCGTCGGTATTGACCACGAAAGTCCCGGCGCCCTGGCGCGATTGCAAAACACCCAACGCTGCCAACGAGCCGATGCCTGCCCGCAACGTGGGCCGACTGACACCGAGCAGCTTAGCCAGTTCCCTCTCCGCAGGTAAACGATCTCCAGGGCGCAGATCACCGCGATGGATCATCTCACGAAGCTTGGCGACAACTTCTTCCGAGCTAGTGCCGCGCCTCCCTGCATCGATGGCGCTAAAGATTTTTGGGTCCAGGTCGTTCACTTGAAAATGTCAGAAAAACTTTACCGCAACTAATTGTCTTCAGAATAGCGTGGGTAATCATATCATCTTACTTGCCGTGACTAGCCGTCTAGTGCGCGGCCTGGCAAGAATTTGCAGGTAAACGCCCTCTCCCTTTGGGAGAGGGCTGGGGTGAGGGCCTAGCGATGGAACGCCATCCAACTTTTATCTTTTACCTTTTTCCCGATCGGACCGAAGAAGCAAAGGAGGAGAGAGTTCTTTCTTTTTCCGGTTACTCAGCTACGCCCTCACCCAACCCTCCCAAAGGGAGAGGGAGTTTGCTTACAACGGCTTGGCACCCTGTCGAGTGCGCGCGTGACTCCCTGTAGTCCGGCTGCTTTGGTATACTCACGGCTCGATGCCAGGGAAAAACGTAGTCACAATCGGCTTGATTCAGATGAGTTGCGGGCCGGAGCCCGGAGCGAATCTGAAGAAAGCCATCGGGCGCATTGGCGAGGCAGCTAAGAAAGGCGCGCGGATTGTGTGTTTACCGGAGCTTTTCCGCTCGCAGTATTTCTGCCAGAACGAAGACATCAAAAACTTCACACTGGCTGAACTCATTCCTGGCCCATCAACTGAGGCGCTGAGCAAAGTCGCACGTCAGAAGAAGATTGTAATCGTCGCTTCGATCTTCGAGAAGCGAACGGCCGGCATCTATCACAACACGGCGGTGGTAATCGACGCGAATGGAAAGATTGCCGGCAAGTACCGCAAGATGCACATTCCCGACGATCCTCTCTACTACGAGAAATTTTATTTCACGCCCGGCGATCTCGGCTTTCGTACTCACGAAACGAAGTATGGGAAAATTGGCGCGCTGGTTTGTTGGGACCAGTGGTTTCCCGAAGCCGCGCGCTTGACTGCTCTGTCGGGGGCTCAGTTTCTTTTCTATCCTACGGCCATCGGCTGGCTGCCGAATGAAAAGCCAGAGATGCGCCGTGCGCAGCATTCGGCGTGGGAGACGATTCAGCGTGCGCATGCGATTGCTAACGGCGTCTATGTCGCGGTCGTCAACCGCGTCGGTCACGAAGGACAACTGAACTTCTGGGGTCAATCGTTCGTGGCCGATCCGTTCGGGCGAATCATCGCGAAAGCTTCCAGCGATCAAGAGGAAGTATTAATCGTCGATTGCGACCTGGACCAGATCGACGAGACGCGACAGAATTGGCCCTTCCTGCGCGATCGGCGGATCGATTACTACAGCGCGCTCGCCTACCGCTTCGTCGAACCTGCCTCCAGTGAGCGATGAACTCACCGACTCCGGCTCAACTCGGTTACCGAATGCCTGCCGAGTGGCATCGGCACGCCGCCACCTGGTTGTCCTGGCCCAAGGATCCGGAAACCTGGCCCGACCGTGTACCACAAGTCGAAAAGATGTTTCTTCAGATGATGGCTGCGCTGGCGCCGCATGAGATTGTCAATCTGTTAGTCGATGACGCAGTAACCGAGGCCTCCGTGCGCGAGCGTTGTACCTTCGCGTCCGCCGAGAACATTCGTTTTCACCAGATTGCGACCGTTGATTCCTGGATTCGCGATTACGGGCCAAACTTTCTGATTTTCGGTACGCACGCCTCGGGCGTGCTGCACACCGGAGGCCTGCGTACCGGCCTTGCTTTCAACGATTGGATCTTCAACGCCTGGGGCAATAAGTATGAAGAGCTTAAGAAAGACAATGCGATTCCCAGGTGCTTGGAAGGCATTTTGAACGCACGCCGCTTCGAGCCGGGCATCGTGATGGAAGGCGGTTCAATCGAAGTCAACGGCGAGGGCGTGGTGCTGACTACCGAGCAGTGTCTGTTAAACCCCAACCGCAACCCCGAGCTTTCACCCGCAGACATCGAACGATATTTGAAAGACTATTTAGGAATTGAGAAAGTCTTGTGGCTGGAAGAAGGAATCGTTGGCGATGATACTGACGGCCACGTCGACGACATTGCCCGCTTCGTTTCACCGAGCACGATCGTGGCCGCGATAGAAGATGATCCTGCCGACGCTAATTATGAAATTCTGCAGGATAACCTAAGACGGTTACAAGAAATGACTGACCTACAAGGGCATTCATTTGAGATTGTCACTTTGCCGATGCCCGGAATCGTAGCCGGCGCGAGCACCAGTGCGCGTAACCTTGATCGTTTGCCGGCCAGCTATGCGAACTTCTACATCGCCAACGAAGTAGTCCTGGCTCCAATCTTCGGCCACGCGAACGACTCCTGCGCATTGCAAACCCTGCAACAAGTTTTCCCTAACCGCGGCATCATCGGAATCAATTGCGAGCCGCTGGTCTGGGGCATGGGTACGATTCACTGCGTGACGCAACAGCAACCGCAGAATTAATCCGCAGATTACGCCGATTACGCCGATTACGCCGATTGGGAAAACTCAACTCGGCGATGTTAAGGAACTTGTTTTCTTGCTCGCTCACTTACCCATTGTTCCTTTCATCTGTGTAATCTGCGTAATCTGCGGATAGCAGTTCCTTCGCCGCGGCTTTGGCCTCTTCCAGCGATTGCACGCGTCCATCAAGCTGCATCTCGTAAATCGCGCGCGTGATCTCGCCGATGCGCGGACCGGGTTGCAAACCCATCTCCAGCAAGTGGCGGCCCAACAAGAGGGGCGCTGGTGCAGTCGATTCAACTGCCAACTCGCGCGCGCGTTCGATAAACCAATCCTGAGCTTCGGCGTCGTACCACTTTTCGCGCGGGACCCAATCGGCATTGCGGCCCAATGAATCTGCTTTCGCGACGCGATACAAGAGATCGAGCTCACACTTGCGTGCCAGGCGGCGAAAAGCGCCATCGCCGACTTCTTCGCGCTGCTTGAAAAATTCGCCAGGCTTCAAATGATCGCGCACCAGCGCAATCACTTGCGCGCGCACGTCGTACCCATCGATTGTGTGAACGTTCAATCGATTTAGAAAGCTTTTCGTGGGCGCGACTCCAGCTTCCTCGTGCTCACGAGACCGCAAACGGCCTTCGAGAAATTCCGTGGTCGCCGGTTTGCCAAAATCGTGGGCCAGCGCTGCCAACATTACCGTGACCTTTTTCGGATAAGGCAAGTCATCAATTAATTCGCGCGCGCGATCCACTGTGAGCAGCGTGTGAATGAACACGTCGCCTTCGGGATGCCATTCAGGATCCTGCGCCACGTCGATCAGGGCGTTGATTTCCGGAAATAGTCGAGCGATCACGCGCAGTTCATGTAGCCATTTCAAACCGATTGACGGTCGTTGCGCGCGCAATAGAAGCTTCTCCATCTCTCCCCAGATGCGCTCGCTCGGCAAATCAGTTAAGCCAATCATCCGGCAGAGATCGACGGTCTCGGGATCGACCTGAAACTCAAAGCGCGCGGCGAATTGCGCGGCCCGCAGTACGCGCAGACTGTCTTCAGGAAACGTTTCCGGCGACACGGCTCGCAGCGTTTTGGCTTTGAGATCGACGCGTCCTTGGAATGGATCGATAATTTCGCCAGTCAGTGGATCTTGCAGGATCGCGTTGATGGTGAAATCTCTTCGGGCGGCAGCTTCTTCGACAGTCATTCCCGGATCGCCTTCGACGAAGAACGCGCGATGACCGCGTCCAGTCTTACGTTCCCTTCGTGGCAGTGAGATGTCGAGGTTGGCGCCGAGCTTGTAAACAGTGAACGCCTCGCCAACAACGTTAACGCTGCCAAACTGATCTAGAAGTTCGCGCAAACGCGCCGGCTCGATACCGTAGACTTCGAGGTCCCAGTCCTTCGGCTGCTGGCCCATCAGCTCGTCGCGCACACAACCGCCGACCAGCAGTGCGCGTCCGCCTGCGTCGCGCACGGCTCTCGCTAGCGCCAACACTCTTTCGGGTATCTCAGTCATCAACACCAAGGTGGGCAGTAGCCTCCCACCCTCTCCCTCTGGGGTTGGGTGAGGGCTTACGGAGAGCCTAAATTAGGTAATAACATACTTGACTCAGATTACTTCTGCTTAGCCCCGAAGGGGCTACATCTCAAAGCCCAGGGTTGCCGCTTCGGCTACCCTGGGAAAAGAGAGGATCCGCAACCTTTCAACCGCATCGCGGTTGCGACCGCCTGAAGTTCCTGACACAACCGCGTTGCGGTTGAAAAAGACTTCTACTTCACTTCCCAGGGTAGCCGAAGCGGCAACCCTGGGCTTTGAGGCGATGCCCCTTCGGGGCAAGGCTAGCTCTTAAACTCTCCTAA
>QHXG01000075.1 GCA_003222845.1 Acidobacteriota bacterium
TCTTCTCAGAGCTTCCGGTCGAACCACCGAATGTGCAGCCGCTTTCACCGGCGTATGTCGTTCGCTTGCCGGACGGAAGCGATGTCGCCGTAGCTGTCAACGAGCGCCAATTCGAGGACGATCTTCGTCAGACTTTTCCGGAATGCGCCGAACCAGCCGTCACCTTTTATCGCAAGCTCTTGGAGTTTAACGACCCTGATCGCGCTTCTGCGTGTACAGCAACGAGTACCTACTTCACCAATTGCTCGTTAAGGTTCCGCCGCTTTATCGATGTGCAGCTTCAAACTCTCACGCAGTGCACAAGCGATCGATTATCACTTGCCGGCGCGGCGCGGGCTCTCACGCTTCCACATCGGGGCATGTGGACTATACAAGGTGGCGCTCAAGCACTCGCTAATGCACTGGCTGAATCATTGAAAAAGAGTGGCGGCACATTGCGATTGAACGCGCCCGTTCTGCGCTTCGCATACAGTTCAGATGGTCAGCCGATGGGAGTCGATCTATTAAGCGGCGAGCGAGTACCAGCGACGCAAGCGATTATTAGCAACCTGACCATCTGGGACACGTACGGGAAACTCATCGGCTTGGCTCGCACGCCGTCATCGGTTTCAAAGCAACTCAAACAGCTTCGAGGATGGGGAGCGTACCTGCTCTTTCTCAGCATGGATCAAGCTGCCGCTCAACGACTGAAGTCGAACCGAATCGTTGTTCTTACTGATTGGCTAGAAGGTCAGAATTACTTGCCGGATCAGACACAATTGGTTTTCGCAATCGCGCCGGACGCGTGTCGCGCTCCTGAAGGGAAATTCGCGGTAACTGTTTCGACACTCACGGATGCCAAAGAATGGTTTGCATTTCACGAAGATGAATCCACACATGAGCAGAAAGATCAAGCCACCCTCGAACTCGTCTGGGCGCGATTGCATACCGCGATGCCTGAACTCGGCGACGAGGTCGAGGTGATTGAAACTGCCACGCCACAGACGTTCTATGAGACTACCCGTCGCAAGTTTGGAATGGTTGGCGGGCTCTGTGCTTCAAGGGTCTCCGTTGTCTCGGAAAACAATTTTAGGACAATCTTTCCAAACGTTTTTCTGGTTGGTGACACGGTTTCTTCGAGCCCAGGTCTCGCGGGCATTTCCGAATCAGCGAAGGCCCTTGCCGATGTTATTTGTCAGGAACTCTAGTCGGCAGGAATCGCGGGCCAAAACCATTCTGTTTGACCCGTTATATTAGTGTATAGTGTCTGAAGACACGCGACTCTATGTACATCACAATTGACGAGTCTGATCGACGACCCATCTATCGCCAAGTCGCCGACGAAATCAAAGGTTTGATTGCACGCGGCGAGTTGCGTGAAGGAATGGCGTTGCCGCCTGTGCGTCAGGTGGCGGACGACCTCGGTATCAATCTCAATACCATCGCCGCGGCGTATCGCGAACTGCAGCGGGAAGGACTACTAAAGGTTCGACACGGCTCGGGCGCTTTGGTCTCGTCTCGTCGGTTAAATCAACAAAGCGATAGCGAATTGCGCAAAGCCCTGCGCTCGAGCCTGGCACACTTAGTTTTGGCGGGTTTACCGCGGTCGGAGATTGTTGAGATTGTGAACGAAGAAATCCGCGAGCTATTCCGACGCGAACGTTAACTTCAGATCGGTGGAAGCTTTCCCCGTTAGAGTGGGTCTCTGGTTCTCGGGCGACCACCTGGATCAGGGGCTGCCGGCCCAGCTTGCGACGGTCGTGAAGGGCTCACGCTCGGCGGCGCTGCGACTGTGCTTCCGGAACCGGATCCGCTTCCGCCTCCTGTCGATCCTCCCGAACCCCATCCACCCGAGGAGCCTCCGGATCCGCTCGAGCCACCGTAACCGCCCGGCGGAGCGCTAACAATAACGGGGCCGAAGTAGCCATTACCCCCGAAACCATATCCAAGCCAACCGCATCGACCGTAATTATGGCCGTAGGGCGAAGACCATCCATAACGGAACGGGAAGAAAGTAAAGCCGCCTGCGAACGGACTGTAGGTCCAAAGGCCGAATCGGCTTGAGGAATAGAACCCCGAGTCCCAACCCGAGTCAAAAAGGTAGCTGTTAAGCGTACGAATCGAGAGCCGCTCATTTGCCCGAGCCAGAAATTCCCCGCGCTCTTTGCTCCAATCGTCGAATTCGTCACGGTCCTTCCTGGTCAACTTTGCCGTAAACGACGACCCTTGGTGAAAGGTGATCTTTGTTCCACCTTTAATCATGGCTTGTTGTCCGTCAACAAGAACGCGTCCTTTTTGGACCAGCAACTCAGTCGAGCCTGGCAACACGTTGATCCGATAGACGCCGCGGCGCACGATCGTGAATCGTGTTTGGTCCGTCACGATTCTAATTTGCAGCCTGAGATCATCGGTCCCCGTGGCTTCGACTATAGCGCTTCCTTTAATGAACCTTAGCTGGAGGTTATTCAGCGAATTATCAGTGAGTTCGAATTCGCTGTTTTCGGTCACGCGAAGATACGACCCCGGATTAAGCAACACCTCGACGCGAGATCCGCCCCTGGTAGTGACAACATCACCGGAGGTCAGGTCATCCTTTGCGGAAAGATCCTCCTGCGAACTCTGGCCAGTTCGTTTGACCAATACGCGCCCAATGACGGAATTAATGCCCCCAGCCTTCGCCGATATGCCAAACCGTTCGCGATTCTGCCCATAACTCACGGCCGCCAAGGCTATACTTAGCGCAATCAATGCGGAGGTTCTTAGTACGACTGTTAGATGCTTCATTTTCACCTTCTTTTCCGAAGACGAATTCAAGGATCGGAATCTAGATTCAGGAGAGTGACGCTATCATACTCCCAAATGGCGAAATGTCCAATGCTTTCTGGTCCTCTTTTGCCCGCCCTAATTGGCGAGGATCAAAGCGCTGGATCGTCCTTCGACGCCGGGCGCGCCGCGTTGACATGGATGACGTTCTCCAGGGAATCGAGATAGAAATGGCGGACGCCGGTAGTCGGCTGAGTCTCGGTGGTCTGCGGATCGGCATTGACGACGAAGTCGGAATCCGACGCTTTGATCGTATACCGGTAACCTTTCAAGTTCGGCGACTGGCCGACAAACCGAGTATCCAGAAATCCAGCCTGAGTGAGGGCGTCAAAATCTCCATAAGAGCCGCGGGTTGCCTTCAATTGCATCTCTGCCGTCGCAATGGTGCGCAACGACTGGATCGTGAAGCCTTCATCAGAAGCTCCGACGGCTTTTGG
Organism: Acidobacteriota bacterium; assembly: GCA_003222845.1. Classification (GTDB taxonomy): domain Bacteria; phylum Acidobacteriota; class Blastocatellia; order Pyrinomonadales; family Pyrinomonadaceae; genus UBA11740. Next base: position 3,240 of record QHXG01000075.1, read on the forward strand.
ATAGACGCCCAGACCTTCGGAGGATGACGAACAGGAGGTTAGGAAGAGTACGCAAATGAGTAAGAACCATTTTCCATTTGTCATTTGACATTTTTCATTTTTCATTGATTTTCGCATCAAGTTCCTCCGTCATCATTCCCTATCTTTTCTAGAGCGCGAACGTCACGCGTTTGAAATGGCAAATGAAAAATCTCAAATGAGAAATGGAAAATGGTTTTAAGGAACGCTCCCATGAAAAATGCCCCTCATTGCCTACTCGCATAATAGCCGTGCCTAGCCCGGACTCCCAACTCCGAGTGTCCAATCAATTGCACGGTGACGGCGCGCCACGAACCATCGCGCGCGGAATTCGTAGGACGATAGCCAATACTGTAAACCGTGCTCAGGTCATGCACGACGCGAGGATAGATACCTTCCAGATCTTTCACTTTCCGCGCTTGATAAACTTCATTGCCGCTTTCCGCAGCCAGCATCGCGAGTTGCTGCCGCGCCATAGCGTACGCGCTTTTCGGCGTGCTGTGCGGGTTAGCTTCCTTCTCGGTATCCAGATAGATCGGCAGCACGATGGTATCGAAGCGTCGCACGATCTCCACTAATTGTTCAAAACTGGTAGACGAACCGTCGCCAATCACATCGGGCAGAGCATTGTCGACGCCGTCCGTCATCACAACCACAGCGCTGCGCCGTTTTTCTGCGCGCGACTGTCCCAGCACATGCTCCAGAACGAACCGCAGCGCGTCCCAGAAGTTCGTGCCGCCCTGTGGTTTGTCGATCTTGTCAATGCTCTTATTGAGAGCCTCGTGATCCGAAGTTAACGTAGACACCACTTCGACCTCCGCAGTGAAGGTCACGATCGCAACTCGATCGACAGAGCGTACTGCGTCAACAAAGCGCTTTGACGATTTGCGAATCAAACCAATCTTGTCCGCAGTTGAACCGGACAGATCCAATAGCAAAACGAGATCGAAAGGAGCCTCGTTCGAGGCAAAGAACGAAATCTCCTGGAGCGCGCCGTTTTCGAAGACGGCAAAGTCTTTTTGCTGCAGGAGACCGTTTGTTTGGGAAGCGCGAAGATTGAAAACACTCACATTGAGATTCACCAGATCGGTGTCAATACGAATCGTTTCCGTGGCGTCAGATGATTGACCGCGCGCCGTGAGCAGTAGGCCGGTGGCCGCGAGCAGAATTACGCTCGTCAACAGACGACACATATGACTTTTGGGATCAACGTGACCCATGCGAGCGATCACTTGGCGTAGTATCCCCGCTTGCCGCGCGCGACGGCATTGGCGCGGTTGACGTTAACGCGAACGGCGCGCCAGGAGCCATCGCGAACTTTATTGGTCGGACGATAAGAGAGCGTGTATACCGTGCCGAGGTCAGCGACGACGCGGTCATAGGCGCCGGCCAGATCCTTTAACTCTTCGCATTCGTAAAAAACGCCACCGCCGTGGTCAGCCAGATCCCTCATCCGATCATGCGCGAGGTCGAATGTATCCTGCTGAATATCCAGTGGACTCAGCGGCTCATAACTTTGGGTGTCAACCCAGATCGAGTAAATCACGCCATCAAATTCCTTTGCGCGTTTGACCAGTTCGTCGTAGGAAAGCTTAGAACCTTCGCCCGTCACGTTTGGCAGCACGCTGTCCAGGCCATCACTCATCAGCACAATCGCATTGCGACGCGAGTCTTTCGCCTCGCGGAATACTTCGTCCATCGCGAAAGTGAGCGAGTCGTAGAGTTTTGTGCTGCCTTCTGGTTTTTCAATCGCATTGATGCGCTGGCGCAGGGTGTGGTGATCCGTCGTCAGCGGTGAAACGACGACCTGGCTGCCGGCAAAGGTAATCACGCCGATGCGATCGAATGGACGCGCGGCTTCAACAAAATGCAGCGCTGCGGATTTAATCAACTCGACGACCTTAGTAGTCGAGCCCGATAGATCGATCAGCAACACCAGATTAAAGGGAGCAGAGACAGAATCGAAATGTGCAATCTGCTGGGGAACGTTGTCTTCGGACAACCGAAAGTCTTCCTTCGCCAAATCGTTGACGGCGCGGTTCGTGCCCCGGTCTATGACACTGACATTGACACTCACGAGTTCGGTGTCGACGCGAATGATGTCGCCTTCCGAAATTTCTTCCGGTTCATTTGAAACTGGAGCCGGCTTTCCCGCGCCTGACGAGTTTTGCGGCGGGCCGGCTAGCTCAGGCTTTTGCTTGGGCGTCGGCACAGCTTTGGGTTCGAGCGTTTCGCGCCTCTCAGTCGGAGGTGAAGAAGAGCTCGGTGGGACCGTTGCGACGCTCAAAGATTCTGCGGTTGCTTTTGCAAGCGTGATATTTCCAGCCTGCGAGTAAAGCCTGACACCCATGCTGCCATTGCCGTGCCGCGCCTGTAATTGGGGCCGGCTGGCCTGATTAACTACCGCTGACGAAAGCGACGACGAAACTGTTCCCGTTCTTGACTCGGCTACCAGATTCACTCCCGCAGTGTCAGGAAGCTCAACTCTTATCTCTCCAGAAGTGGTCTGGGCAAGAAGGGCCGCGGGCAATCCTCGCACCTCGACGGAACCTTCGTCGGTGATAATCGCCGCGTGTGTGCGTGCGGGAATGCGCAATTCGAGATTTATGCGCGGGGCGCCGGCAGGACCGCGCGCGACTCTCACTGATAGCAAACTATCACTTCGTTGCATCACGGCCGGCGAACGGCTCTGCTGTCCACTGTCAAAGATCGCTGAAACCGAAACATAGTCTTCATTCCAGACTTGGGTAATCACGCCGCCACGCAGATTTTCGATCCGCAGATTACCGTTGGCGGGAAGTTCTAAATGCAGACCCTCGTTTGATTGAGATCTTGCAGAACTGGTCGACGCGCCATTGGCGAAGCACGCCAAGTAAAGAATTAAGATCAAGCGAATTGACTTTTTCAGGAAATCCCGGAGGGATGTGATGTTTATAGATTGGGTCACGTTCGTTGGTTTCGTAGCCCATATTTATGGGCGAAATAAAAATCGATTTCGCTCCTCTGGAGCTTGTGTCCTAACGTTCACTATAAACATTTCGCCGCGACGCAGCTTGGATGTACTAATTGTCTATCGTTCGATCATATCCAAGATTGATTTTTTCGCCGGTTTGGCCTGCTCCTTCGGCGCGCCGCCACCATATTCACCCAAACGCAGCAGCAGATTACCCTGATGCGAAGAGTACGCCAGGCCGTCTTCCTTGCTAACGACGCCCGAGCGGATAAGTTTTTCGATTTGGCCATCGAAGGTTTGCATCCCCTCAACCTCGCCCTGCTCCATCGCGTCCAACAAAGATTTGCCTTCCGACTCGCCGCGTTCGATGTATTCCTTCGTGCGCGACGTTGCTTTTAGAATCTCTATCGCGGCCACCCGACCGCTACCATCCGCGCGCGGCAGTAGACGCTGCGAGACGATGTAACGGAACGATTGCGCCAGCCGGGTGCGAATTATTTGCTCTTCGTTCTTAGGAAAAACGCCGATGATCCGTTCGACCGATTTGGCCGCATCGATTGTATGCAGCGTCGAGAGCACCAAATGACCAGTCTCGGCAGCTTCCAGCGCCACTTCCATTGTCTCGCGATCGCGCATCTCGCCCACCAGGATAACCTTCGGCGCCTGGCGCAGCGCGGCGCGCAGAGCCAGCGCGAAGTTCGGTGTGTCCGAATGCAATTCGCGTTGATGAATGGTTGAATTCTCATGCGTGTGC
>QHXG01000076.1 GCA_003222845.1 Acidobacteriota bacterium
CCAAACACCGGCCCAGACACAGATTACACCGGCTACGACTTCTGGCTCACGAAGCTGAATCAATTCAACGGCAACTTCGTCAATGCTGAAATGGTCAAGGCGTTCATTACGTCTACGGAATACCGCCAGAGGTTTGGACCGTGAGGAAGGACTGTATGTGATTCTCTCTCGCGCACGAAACTCTCTTCAAATATTCCACTAAAGTGGTATTATCGAGCCGCTCTCCGTTTCAGACTGCCGCTTAGCTGCAAAAGGATTGGTGAAATAATGAATTACAAACGAAGGATCTCAACTTCAATATCTGTACTCGCGCTTTTTCTCAGCCTGGTAATCCCGATCAGCAATCAAGCCTTCGTTGAATCAAGTTCACCGCGTCAGAAAGTCTCGCACGTTTCCGACGCAAGGATGAATCGATCCAACCTTGTGGATCGATCAAGCATTGTTAAGGCAGTGAATAAGAACGAGACCGTTAGTAATAAGAGAAACACCGTCGTCACTTGGCGCGGAGGTCAAAGCGATCATCGATGGAGTAACCCTGGGAACTGGGTGGGCGCACACGTGCCCGGCGCGTCTGATGTCGCGCGCTTCCCCACCCAATCAAATTCAGATGTCGATGTGGACTCGATCGGAATGATCGCCGGACTGAAGTTGGAGCCCGGCTACAGCGGCACGATCACACTGAAGCACGATCTGCTCGTTGCGGGCGAAGTCGTAATCGCTAGTGGCAGTTTCGAACAAGGGAGTTACAGCTTAAGTGCCCGCGAATACAGTCAAAGCGGCGGCGTATTCAACGGTGGCTCAACAAAGGTCACAATCAGTGGCGAAGCGACCGTGAGCGGGGGCACGTTAACTACGCCGAGGTTGATGAGCGCGGAATCATTACTTATTAACTCTCCCGGCGTCGTGCGGATGTCCGCCAATGGCAAGCTTGAGTTGAGCGGCAACGGCGAGCCGCTCAAGGGCAGCGGGTTGTTGGATGTTACCACTCATAAGCCCAATAGCGTTGAGTACACGGGACAAGCGAATGTGGACTTGACCGCCGCTCGTCCAGCCATGCAGCTACACTCTAGCCGGCATATCGCTCGAGACGACATGCCGTCCGAGCCCGAAAGCTCGCAAGGTCAAGACGCTAAGACGCCAGAGACTCCCGAGAGTTTTGGCAAGCTCGGCTCTCTAACTTTGAATCGCGGTGACTCTTATCTCGAGGCCGCAGCGATCGACACCGCGGGCGGCTTTGCCTATTTCGGCTGTGCCACTAATCCCGGTACCGTGGTTAAGGTGAGGCTCTCCGACTTCACTCGCGTGGGTGCTCTGGTTCTTAATCCGGGCGAGGACTTCCTCGGTTCAGCGGCCATCGATCCGGTCGGTGGTTTTGCCTACTTCGGGACCATCACCACCCCAGCCAGGGTGGTTAAGGTGCGGCTCTCAGATTTCACCCGCGTTGCTGGTCTGACTTTGAATTCAGGGGAGAACTTCGCCCGGGCGACCGTCATCGACTCCGTCGCAGGCTTTGGGTACGTTGGCACCAATACTAGTCCCGGAAACGTAGTCAAGATACGCTTGTCAGACATGACTCGCGTCGCTGGTCTGGCTCTGAACACACCCGAGAACTTTCTCCGGTCGGCAGTGATCGATACGGTTGGAGGATTTGTTTACTTCGGCACCGCAACTAGTCCGGGAAACGTGGTCAAAGTGCGTTTGGCAGACTTAACTCGCGTCGGTGGTCTGACTTTGAACACAGGTGAGACCTCACTTCGCTGCGCAGTCATCGATGTGGCCGGAGGTTTTGCTTACTTCGGCGCGCCTAGCACCGTGATTAAGGTGCGACTATCGGACTTTACGCGGGTCGGGGCTCTGACTCTCAGCGCGGGCGAAAACTCTTTTCGCTCGGCAGTGATCGATACGGCCGGAGGCTTTGCCTACTTCGCCAGCTATACCTTTCCGAGCCTCGTGATCAAGGTGCGACTCTCGGACTTCACCCGCGTTGCCACTCTGAATCTGAATGCAGGGGAGAACTTTGTCTTCTCCGCTTTGATCGATCCGGCCGGAGGCTTCGCCTATTTCGGCACAGATACCAGTCCCGGCAGAGTCGTCAAGGTGCGGCTGTCGGACTTTACGCGCTTTGGCGTTCTTAGGCTGACCCCAGGCGAGGATGCGCTCATATCGGCGGTGATCGACACGGCCGGAGGCTTTGCTTACTTTGGCACTTACACCGAACCGGGCACCATCGTCAAGGTGCGCCTCTCAGATTTCACTCGCGTCGGCGCTTTAACGCTGAATTCAGGGGAGGACGATCTTTATTCCGCAGTGATCGATCCGGCGGGAGGCTTTGCCTACTTTGGCACCGATACGTTCCCCGGCATCGTAGTAAAGATTCGGCTGTCCGATTTCACCCGCGTCGGCTCTCTAACTCTGGGGCCGAACGAGGTTGAACTCGGCGCGGCGGTAATCGATCCGGCAGCGGGCTTCGCTTACTTCTGCAACTTTTTCTCGATTCCCGCAGCCATCGTAAAAATACGTCTGTCAGACTTCACCCGCGTGGGCGTCCTGAACCTGGATAACGCGGACGGCATAGTTACGTCGGCTGTAATCGATCCGGCGGGAGGCTTTGCTTACTTCGGCGCGGGCAGCGCCGGCACAGGTGGCCGCGTGGTAAAGGTCCGGCTATCCGACTTTTCTCGCGTCAGTGCTTTGACTCTAAATGCCACGGAGGACTTCCTCTTCACCGCCGTGATCGATCCGGCAGCGGGCTTTGCCTACTTCGGCAATCAAAATGTTGGCAGCGTGGTGACCAAAGTGCGGCTCTCAGATCTCACTCGGGTGGGCGCGGTGAACTTCAATGCGGGCGAGGACTTTCTCGGGGCGTCAGTGATTGATCCAGCCGGAGGGTTTGCCTATTTTGCGACCCTCACAAGTCCCGGCATGGTGGTGAAGCTGCGGTTGTCAGATTTCACTCGCGTCGGTGGCCTGATTCTCAATGAGGACACATTTTTTGGTTCCGCGGTGATCGATCCGGCCCTGGGTCTTGCCTACTTCGGCACCGAGAACGCTCCCGGCGTAATCGTCAAGGTTGATATTTCGTCCGGTTTGGGACCGAAGATGCTGCAGTTCAACCAATCGAGTTACGTCGTCACCGAAGCCAGCACATCAGTTACAATCACGGTAAACCGTCTCGGCGATGCGTCGAGCGCGGCCACGGTGGACTATGCAACTTCAGACGGCACCGCCACTGAGCGTAGCGATTACATCACGGCCAGAGGTACCTTACGCTTTGCGCCGGGCGAGACATCGAAAAGCTTCACCGTGCTCATCAACGATGACTCGTTCGTCGAAGGGACTGAGACATTCAATGTCACCCTTAGTAATCCCACGGGCGTCAACCTTAGCGCGCCCCCGACGGTCACCGTCTACATCAACGACAACCTGATCGAGCCGGCCACGAACGTCATAGACGACCCGCAGAATTTCGTACGACAGCACTATCACGACTTCCTCAATCGCGAGGCGGACGCGAGTGGTCTGGCTTTCTGGATCAATGAAATAACGTCCTGCGGAACTAATCAGTCGTGTATTCAAGCTAAGCGGATTAATGTCTCTGCCGCTTACTTTCTGTCGATTGAATTCCAGCAAACGGGTTATCTGGTCGAGCGCATGTACAAAGCTGCCTATGGCGACGGGACTGGCGCCTCGACGTTTGGTGGCGTCCATACGCTCGCAGTACCCATCATACGGTTCAACGAATTCCTTCCTGATACGCAGCAGATTGGCCAGGGAGTAGTCGTTGGACAGACAGGTTGGGAGGCAGTGTTGGAAGCCAACAAGCAGGCCTTCGCGAACCAGTTTGTGCAACGCGCGCGATTCACCACCGCGTTGCCGACCACGTTGACGCCAACGCAATTTGTGAATCAGTTGTTCACCAACGCCGGAGTCACCCCCACAACCGCCGAGCGCAATACGGCCATCGCTGAATTTGGTTCCGCGACCAATACTACTGACGTGGCCGCAAGGGCGCGCGCGTTACGCGACGTGGCCGAGAACGCAACTCTGAACACCCAGGAATTCAACCGCGCTTTCGTCTTGATGCAATACTTCGGTTATCTGCGCCGCAATCCGAACGATCCCCAAGACAATGATTACACCGGCTTCGATTTCTGGCTGACGAAATTGAATCAATTCAACGGTAATTATAATGCGGCCGAGATGGTCAAGGCCTTCATCACTTCTGTCGAATATCGACAACGCTTCGGGCCGTGATTAGAACTCCATACGCTCGCAACCAGGCGTTTAGAGTACAAGCTTTAGCTTGGTCCTTTAGCGAGGGAGACAACCTGAAGGTTGAACTCAATACGCCTGGTAGCAGGTGTTCAGAGTTCAACCTTCAGGTTGTTCTTCAATCCACATCCCACTTCTTTCCGTAATCAAGAATCGGGAACTCACGCCAGATTTGCAGCGCTCGTTCGCGGCCCACACGCTCGAGAAATTCCACCGCGCTCGACCACAACCAATCCTGCCAGTTGTCGACATAGCCGTGCTCCACTGGATTGTGATGAACATAATTGACGCTGGCCCAAAAGTGCCGATGCGATTTGATCACCCGATCGAAGCAGTTGAACCAAACCTTTCTGCCGCGCTGATTCTCTCCACCATTCCAATTGTAAGAGGAACGTCCATGCACCCGTCCCAGCTCATGCCGCAGCGCTTCAATATCGTCGGTTCGAACGAGCACGTGGTAGTGGTTAGGCAGAATGCACCAGGCGTAAGTGCTGACCGCGAACTTCGCGCACGCGCTTAGCAAATCAGCTTCAAAGTTGGTCATTCGTTCGTGACTGATGCCGATGTGGTGTTTGTGTTCGTAGCAAGTGCCGGTGATCAAGAACTGTCGCTGTCCGAGGAATTGTAAGTGTGGCGGCGAGTGCAGCGGATGATAGAGGAGGCGGCGATACTCGACGGGTTCGTGCTGCTGCGCGGGAGTTAGTTTACGGTAGTAGTACACGGGGCGAGTCTAGTTAACAGGCGTATAGAGGACAAGCTTAGCTTGGTGGTTTGGGGAAGAACCAAGCTAAAGCTTGAACTCTATACGCGTGGTAGCGGGTGTTCAGAGTTCAACCTTCAGGTTGTCTTCCGCGTGAAAGAACCAAGCTAAAGCTTGAACTCTATACGCGCGGTGACGGAGTTTGGAGTTCAACCTTCAGGTTGTCTTCCTCTCTTAAGAACCAAGCTGAAGCTTGAACTCTATACGCGCGGTGACGGAGTTCAGAGTTAAACCTTTAGGCTCGGAGACTAACTTTTCATAGTTGACGGCGCGACGTGCGCATAGCTAAACTTCCTATTGCCCCAAAAGGCGCGACCCTCCCGGCATCGCCTTTTCGCGAATCCTGATTCTCCTCGTTTGATTCCCGACACAGAACAAATTCATAGTCATGAAAGAAGTTCTATGTTCTACGCAGTGCTCAAAGGGTACAGGCGCGGGTTCCGTCATTAAGCGATGGGGCAAATGGCCAGGCGGCTTTCGATTCAAGATTGTCGCTTCACTTCTGCTGGGCTTGATTACTCTGGCTTCGTTAGGTGGTCCGGGAATCCATACGCCGGCGGTCGATGCTCAATCTACCAAAGCTCGCTATCAACAGGACCTCGCGCAAATCTTTACTAATCACGAGGATGTTCAGCTCGATCCGCACACCGCAGCCGAAAGCGTGAAGCACACCGGCCATTTGTCGGTGCAGACGCCGGCCCAAGACTTTGAAATCGATCTCGTGCTGAACGACTTGCGCGCGCCGAATTATCGGACCGAAGAAGTTGTCGATGGCGTAGTCGCACGCGCGGTCGAAATGCCCGCGCCTGACACCTACAAAGGAAAAGTTTCGGGGATGCCGGACAGCGACGCGCGATTTTCCATCGATGATGACAAACTCGAAGGAATGATCGTCACTCAAGGTGAATTCTATTTTCTTGAGTCGGCCCGAAAATATTCCGCCGCGGCCCGAGGATCGGATTACTTGCTTTACCAAGCTTCTGATGTGCGCCCAGACATCCGCAAAACGTGTGGAACGCTCGAAGAGGAGATTAGCCAGGAAGCGAAACAGTTCATTTCCAGCGCGTCCGTGGGAGTCACGCCTCAAGTCTTGTCGCCATTCAAAGTTGTTGAGATCGCCACCGAAGCCGACTTTGAATACGTCTCGGCTTTGGGAAGTTCGAGCGCCGCGAACAACGATATCCTCGGCATCATGAACGCAGTTCAGGGAATTTATCAGCGAGACATTGGGCTGACATTCACAGTGGTATTTCAACACACGTGGGCGACTGCCAACGATCCATACAATACGAGCGGCGATGCTGTGACGGCGCTGAATGAATTTACGAATTACTGGAACGCGAACTTTGCGAGTCAGCCACGCGACGTGACGCATCTATGGACCGGCAGAAGTCTCGGCGGACCCGCGGGCGTGGCCTGGACTGGCGTGGTCTGTCGCGATGGCGCGCACTCGTATGGGCTCTCGGACCTGGAAACGATGGCGCCGTTTCGGGTCGGTATCCCGGCCCATGAAATCGGGCACAACTTCAATGCCAGCCATTGCGACGGGCAGGCTGGTTGCGACCGGACCATCATGGTCTCCGTGCAAGATCCGGCGAACAGTCTCACCTTTTGTCCGTTCTCAATAAACGAGATCACGGCTTACGTCAACGCTAACGCGAACTGTTTAAGCTTGGCCGCTGCCGGAAATCCGATTGACCAGCCAGACTTCTTCGTGAAGCAGCACTACCTTGATTTTCTGAACCGTCAGGCCGATTCGAGCGGGCTCGCATACTGGACCAACCAGATAACCTCTTGCGGCAGCGATCAGCAATGCATTCAAATGAAGCGCATCAATGTCTCGGCCGCGTTCTTTCTGTCAATCGAATTTCAGCAGACGGGTTACCTGGTCGAGCGCATTTACAAAACGGCTTACGCCGATGCCCGCGGCAGTTCAACATTCAACGGTTCCCATCAAATCTCGGTTCCGATCGTGCGCTTCAACGAATTTCAGCCGGACACACAACAGATCGGGCAGGGCGTCGTGGTGGGCCAGTCCGGTTGGGAGACGGTGCTGGAAAACAACAAGCAGAGCTTCACGGCCCAGTTCGTTCAGCGCCCGCGGTTCACGAACATGTATCCGTCGACAATGCTTCCGACTGCTTTCGTCGACACCTTGAACCGAAACGCGGGCAGCCCATTATCGACAACTGAGCTGGCGCAATTGGAAGTACAGCATACGACCGGACAAAAGAATCGCGCCCAGGTGCTGCGGCAGATTGCCGAACATCCCAATCTCGTCAATGCTGAGTTCAACCGCGCCTTCGTACTGATGCAGTTCATCGGTTACCTGCGCCGTAACCCGGACGACAGTCCTGATTCGGATTACACCGGCTATGATTTCTGGCTCAATAAGCTTAATCAATTTAACGGCAACTTCGTGAACGCCGAGATGGTAAAAGCCTTCCTATCCTCAGACGAGTATCGGCAACGCTTTCTGCGGTGAGGGTCTGCAACCGCTGGAGGCAGCGGGCGGTTGATCGCTAGTTGTTCGAGTCGACAGCCTCTTTGAGGAAGCTATCGGAAGAGGGATTTCTCTGTGCAAACTCTGTGACGCTCTGTGTCTGCTCTGAAAAAACTCGAAGAAAGATTCACCACAGAGCAGGCACAGAGGTGACACAGAGAATCACACAGACTATTTTCTGGCAGGCTCGTTAGGGCGGGTAAGACATCCGCATCCGGCAAGCTAGACTGCCGAAACATACTCTTGAATGGCTCAAGCGCGTACTATTTCTTGGAATTCAGGCGCGGCTTGTGTTACTTTGGCTGCTCACACCGCCAGTGCGGTCTTATAACTAGGAGTATTTGTAATAGCAATAAAATAAGTTCGCACACAAATCAACGTATCAAATAATCCGCTCGCCAAATTCCAAGGAGTTCTAAGGTGAAATCAAGTAACCCCCTTTCCCGTTGCGCTAATCGCAGAGTGCTTACTGCCTGCGTCCTTTCTTTCGCAATCCTGATCATGCCGTTTGCGCAGTTGGCGGCGGCCACGCGGGGAAACCAGAGGTCAGAGGCCAGAGGTCAGAGGTCAGAAGATAAAGCCACGAAGAATGTGGCGACGGACAATCTGTTCGTCAATCCGTTGACCGCAGTGCCGGCGCCACCGCTCCCGGGACCACGACCCGAACCGGCGCCGCAACCGTTGGCGCCGCCGGTCGGATCAGTAACGGCCGTCATAACCAGCCCGGCTACGTTGACACCAACTGCGAACAATGGCGATGGCAAGGCCGATCCGGGTGACACAATCAACTATACAGCCACGCTCGGTAACACCACGGCGACGGATGCGACCGGACTCTCTTTCAACGACGTCCTCGATTCGCATACGACGTTCGTGCCCGGGTCGATTAAGAGCACCCCCGTCTGTTTTGATCAGTCGGTCAACACGAATGAAGACACGGCGAAAGCCATCACCTTGACGGGAAACGATCCCGATGGCGACACAATCACTTTCAGCATCGTGACGCCACCGACGCATGGCGGTTTCGGAATCACCACTGCTCCCAATCTGACCTATACGCCAACCGCGGACTATAACGGATCAGACAGTTTTGTATTCAGGGTGAACGACGGAACGACTTCAGGAGCGGGCGCCAATGGGAATTCAAATGAAACCTGCACTGTCTCGATCACTGTTAACGCCGTCAACGACGCACCCACCTTCACCGTCCCCGGCAATCCCAGCGCAGTAAACGAGGACGCGGGCGCCCAGTCGGTGTCAAGTTTCATAACTAGTGTCCGGCCGAGTAACTCAGGAGACACACTTGAGAATGGACAGACGGTAAGTTTCGTCATCACCAATAACACGAATCCGAGCATCTTCTCTTCCGGTCCAGCGCTCAATGTGGTGGGGGCAAGCTATCCGAAGACCGCGACGCTTACTTACACTTCGGCGGCGAATCAGAACGGCACTGCGACGATTACCTATCACGCGCACGATGACGGTGGCATGAGTCCGGGAGTGGACAATTCTGCCGATCAGACTTTCACGATCACCGTTAACGCGGTGAACGATCCGCCGGTGGTCACTGCGCCCGCGGCGTATGCCGCGCAGGCGAATATGAAGGTTACGGGCCTGACCGGTCTACTCGGTGTTGGCGGTAATAACGTCACCGACGTTGATACGGGCACAGGTTCGCCACCGTGCAATCCGACGCCGTTCACCGTAAAGAGCGGCAGCATCAGCGCGACTACTCCGGCCGGTGGCATTGTTTCGAATGTGAACTTGAGTACCGGCGCTTTTGATTTCGAGCCGCCACCGGGAGTCACCGGCGATGTTACTTTCACCTACGTCGTGAGCGACAACGGCTGTCCCGGCGTGGCCGACAGCGCGCCGGTGACCGTGCACGTTACCGTCACTGGTCCTGTGATCTGGTTCGTGAATCCTGGCGCCGGGCCGGACACCACCCATACCGGCACTCTGAATAATCCGTTCCAGCTCCTGGCCTCAGCCAACACGGCCATGGGCGCCAATGCCAATCAACGGATCTTCGTCTATACGGGGACCACGACTTCCACCGTAGGCGTCACGCTTCAGGCGTCGCAGTGGCTCATCGGACAGGGTGCAACTAATAGTGGCGGCACCACGAACTTTGACACGTTTATGGGAATCTCACCGCCGGCGAACACCATTCTCCGGCCGGCCGTTAATGGAACGAAGCCGACGATTCAGGGTCGAGTCCAGATGAACGCCAGCAACACGCGCGTTCAGGGTGTGGCCATTGCCCCACCGGCAGGGACTCAGGGTTTGACGGGTACCAGCGGCGCGGCCATGACCGGCATGCAGGTAGGAATCTCGACGACGCTGAGTGATGTGACGGTTACCACTACCGGCCAGAGCGGCACCAACGCCATGGGTGTGAGTCTGAACAATGCGGGCGGGACGTTCTCGTTTATAAGCATTAACGTCGATCAAGACGCCAGTCTTAACAAACCTGCCAAGGGTATCTCGCTGACGAGCACTACCGGCACCTTCAACATCCTCGGCAGCGGCACGACGGCAGGCAGCGGCGGTACGATTCAGAATGTCACCGGGCGTGGGATTGAAGTCCTTGGAGCAGCGGCCACGAAACCGACACTCACGATCAAGAACCTCAATCTTACGAACACGGCGCAGACGAATGGCGAACCCACAACAGCGAACTGTGGCATCACGGGCCCATCGAATGGCAATGCAGCCTGTAGCGCGGCTGTCCACCTCAATAACGTTAACGGCGCCACGCTCGACAACGTAACTATCGACGGCTCGAACCAGAACGGCATTAATGGTCTGAACGTCATCGATCTCAAGATTCTCAACTCCACCGTGAAGAACTGCGGTAACGAATCGGGAGAGAACGGCGTCTTCATCCAGAACCTCAGCGGACTGAACAACTTTTTACAGAACAGCACGTTCCAGACCAACAAAGTCGAGCAGTTCTCCTTCGTTAACTGGGTGGCCGGAACCCTCGGCAATGCCGCTAACCCATTCAACGTGTCGAACTGTAGTTTCATCGGCAAGGGTAACGGCAGTAGCGCCGCAGAGCTACCGGGCGGCGACGGCTTCTTTGGGCAAGTTCGCAGTACCGGAACGGCCTACGTGAGCATCGGCGGCGGCGCGAATTCAGCTTCGCACTTCAAGTCGAACCGCTCGTACGCCGCTCAGATCTTGACCAACGACACGGCCGTCGGTACGTTCATCGTCAACGGCTGCGACTTTGGCACGCTGGGCACCACCTCCACCTACAACAACAGCGGCCCCAGCGGCGGCCCGTCGCAAGGGTCAACGCTGAACTATACGTTCACCAACAATACAATCTACGGCTCGGCATTTGGGACGCCCGCCAATGGCACGGCCATTATCCTTTCGACCGGCACGCTGAGCAGCGGCGCTACACTGAACGGCACCATCACCGGCAACACGATCGGCGCCGCAGGTACGGCGACTTCAGGGTGTAATGGAAACTGCAACGGCATCACCATACTGATGAACGGCAACGGCAGCGGTCCGAATACGTGCACTGCCACGATCAGCAACAACAACATCCATCGTGTGGGAGCGAATGCGATCCAGTACATCGGCGGCGACCAGAACAAGGTTGCCGGGTCGTTGCACATCAATTCGAACACCATCGACAACCCCGATTTCCCGGCGGCGTGCAGCGGCACCTCGGCCTGCGGCAACGCCATCAACATTTCCGCGGAAACTTCGGCGGGCGCCTTGTCACCTAACAATTCGACGATGTGCGCCGATATCGGCAATGGCGGAGCGAACTCGATCAGCGGCTCCTGGAATGTCTTTAAGATCAACCTGGCCTCGCTTCGCACATCGACCTTCAAGGTGGGTGGATGGAACGGTGCGCCCGCTGGCGATCCGAGAGCATTCATCGCGGGTAACAATGGCGTCTTGACAGCCGACGTGCGGGCCACCGTTGGTTCGACTAACCAGGGCTCGTTCACTGGCGATGGCACGGTTTGCTCGCCGCTCTTCTTTGCTACTGGCGGTGTTCCTTCATTGGATTGGAAATCGTCGCAACCGAATTTCTATCTCGATCAGTTTTCTTTCGATCACATACGGTCCCGAAGCAGTGACTTACCAATCGCGTCAGACGAATCTGTCGTGACGGCAACTAACATAGTCAGTGCTTCGCTTAATCAGAAGCAGCTTGACTCAATAGTTGCGGCGGCTATTCTGCGCTGGTCTGCGACGGGATTGACTCAGCAGCAGATTGCGACGTTGCAGAGTGTCAAGTTTGAAGCTGGCGATCTCTCAGGCTCATACCTGGGCGAAGCGGCGGGCGGCAATCGCATTCTGGTCGATCGAGACGCAGGCGGCAAAGGCTGGTTCGTCGATGCGAATCCGTCGTCAGACTCGAGCTTCATACATGCGACATCGGCAACGCGCCTTTATGCGGACCCGAGAAACGCGCCAGCGGGTCACATCGAT
>QHXG01000077.1 GCA_003222845.1 Acidobacteriota bacterium
TCCATGGGGCCGAACACAAAAGGGGACGAGGTGTCACGGACCTGGCGCGCCGCGTGTTGGGCCATGGCGCGCAACTCAGCCTCTCTGGAGGCGCGATAATCGTTCGCATCGCAAACTATGCGCTGACCTTTGGGCAACGTGCGGCCGAATGCCTGATTAAGAATCTGTTGAAGGGCGTCCAGTAACTCGCCACCTTGACTCAACAACAAGGCACTATCTGCGCCCTCAATAGCCAGCAAGCAACTCACCTCCGAATCACTCACCGACGCATGCAGATCAAATCCCGCACTGTCGAAGATAGAGTTAAGCAACTGCTCAGCGTGGTTGCAAGTATTCTCCATTTGAGTGAAGGAGATTCTACCCTAAGAACAGGTGGAGTTACCATCAGCGGGGTGGAGATTTAACAGGGCCGGCGATAGAGCGGCGAGTGCTATGGTTTTTTCCTTACAAAGACCTCGCCACGTTTGGTTAAGCCAGCCTTCCCGGCGAGAGTGGCCAAAACGGAATCGAGTATGTCTTTGTTTTCGAGCTTGAAACTCGTGACGCCAGAGACCTTGCTATCGGGATCGTTGTACTGGAGCGTGAGATATCTCACCTTCGTCTTAATAAGACCCAATGGAAGGCCAATGTAAGGGACGTTGCTGGCTGCAGTCGCCGCGGCTGGGCGAACGGAATGAGTATCTCCGTATGCACCAGTGATGGCGTTATAGGGAACAAAGAGAATCTCTTTTTGTTTGTCGTTGCGAAAGACCAATCGCTGATTCGTGTCGTCGAGAGTAATAGTACCCTCCATCTTGTGGTTATACCCGAAGACCCCCCCTTCATATTTGGCTTTGACTGTCGATGGCGCAGGTGACGGAGTCGGCGTATTTGTGGCTGCCTCACCGCTGTCTTGAGTAAGGGTACGCGGTCGTTGCGCTAAGGCAGCGAATGTAAATGCGGTCAAAAGAAAGATCGCCGTCAGTAATAAGAGTTCTCTGAACATCGGGTTTGCCTCCGCCTTATGGGACTCCGGTTGATGATAAATAATGATCGAAAGCGGCCTAGCAATCGCTTGCTAATCAACTGCCGGTTGGGCAAGTTGAGGCGACAATGCTAGTCGAAGCCTATGATTTTGCAAAGGGCCGAACACGCTCCTGAGATTCTTTGAAATCGGCATCATTCGGCGCCACTTCCAGCGCTTTCTGATACAAGCTGAAAGCCTTGGCATATTGTTTGGTCTTTTCGTAGTCGTAACCAAGTTCGCGATAGATATTCACGTCGGTGGGCGTCTTCGCCAGAGCGCGTTCCAACGCCGCAATCGCCTTCGGAAAATTGTTCGCGCGAGAATGAGACAGGCCAAGCAGATAAAGCGTGATGCCGCTCGCGCTTTCGTTCGCCGCCACTCGTTCAAGTGCAACCGCGGCACGCCCATATTGTTTAGCGCCGATTAGAGCCCGGCCGTACATTCCGATCGCCTCTTCGTCCGATCTCAGACGCGTCAAAGTTTCTCCCGCTCGCACCGCGCCCAAATAGTCGGCATTTGATTTCTGTTCGTCGGTAGCGGAGGCAGCGCGACGCAAATAAGCGGAAGTCAACAACAACCAACCCGAAGCGAGTCTTGGATCATTCAAAGTAGCGCGATTCAACGTCGAAATTGCTGTATCGAGGTCATTACGACCAAGGGCAATCTGCCCCAGGAACAAAAGTGACGCGGTGTCTTTTGGATTAGCTTTGACCGCGGCATTGAACGAACGCTCCGCATCCGCAGTTTTTCCGGTCTTGAATTCGGCGAGGCCGCGATAATACAAAAACAAAGGATCTGGTTTAGCGGCAGCTCGCGTCGTTACAGTCACCAACAAAGGCAACGCGCGATCGAACCTCTCTCCCAACACGTAGCTCTCGGCGAGCGCATCGACAGTATGTGAGTCTTCCGGCCCGGCGCGGCGTTGCAAGTCAAGCGCCTTTTGCAAATCGTCGGACGCCTCCGCGTACTGTTTCAAATAGAATTCCGAAAAGCCCGCGAGTTTCCAAGCCTCAGCATTAGCCGGATCGCCGGCGGCAATCTCCTTCGCCTCTTTCGCCGCGGCGGCGTACTGCTTTTGCTGGAAGAGTTGAAATGCGTGCGTAGTATCGGACGAAACCGGAGCGCTGCCGACCGGGTTCGCCGGCTTCACGTCGAGCAGCGGCGCGTTCTTATCCGTAGCCGGTGAAGACTTTGGTTCCGGCCCCAACAGAGTATCGGGCGGGCTGACGCGACGCGGGCGGGACTGTGCTGCGACCGTCACCGCCAGCGCAATCACAGCGACCAAACTTAGCAGGATGAGCGAGTATTTCTGTTTATTCATAAACACGATTGTTTCAGATTCTGGCCCTTACTTTCAATGGTAAACGAGGAGAGAACCTGAGACGGTACTTCGGATGCCGAACGCCGGTATCAGGTTTGCCTATCGACTGATCGAAAAGCCTTCAAACTTCGCACCTGAAGCTTCGTCATGTTACACCTTTGAGTCACTCTTGCTTACTCTCGTCAATCGAATGATAATCCCGCCTTGTACGATATTATTTGGCGCTTCTGGAGATACTTAATAGTTGGCCGCTAACACATTCTCACTATGAAATTCCTTTTGCTGCCACTCCTGTTTCTATTGTCCGCGGCCGTTCATCCACTCGCGCCGGCTAAAAATGTAACCGATGACTTCCACGGAATCGACTTCAAAAATCGGTCGTATCCTTACCGCTTCTCATGGGGCAAACACAAACGTATCAATGTCCGTTTGGAAAATGGCAAATATGAATATGACTTTCGCGATGAACGTGGCTGGTTCGACCTGTCGCACGTTTACATTACTGACCTAACGAACGATGGGCGTCCGGAAGCTATCGTAATGATTTGGCACGTTGCGTGTGGCGTTTCTTGCGACGGTGGGTCCGCGCTCTTTTGCATTTATTCTTTCGACCATCACCGATTGAAACCACTCTGGCAATACGAAACGGGCGATCTTGCTTATGGATGTGGCTTGAAATCTTTCACGGCTAAACGCGGAACGCTTACCCTTGAACTATTCGGACGGTGTTCTCCATGGAACCGAACCGCTTCATCAACGGGGTAATCTCAGATCAAAGATCTTACCCGTGTAACGCTTAAATCAAACGGCACACGATTCGTCGTACGGAAACGGCAATTTGTTTCTGTTCCCGAACGCAGTGTTCTAAACTATGAACCACAGATCAACGTCTCCAAATGACGCGGCGCGGCCAACCTATAAATCGTTGGACGCGAGCGGCGGGAGCGTGTTTCTTAACTAGCATCGTGCGGCGAAGGGTGCTTTGATTCGCGCCGCCGCGTCAACTCAACCGTTCGGCATCTTGTTCACCAAAAGGAGACTCCTATGCGATCGCGAAACTCACTCCGAATCGGCATCCTTTTAGCAAGTGGAATCCTTGTCTTAATTGCGGGTTCGCTCATTACCGCAACAACTCAGGAAAAACCATCCTACAAGACCACCGGCACCGAAGCGACCATTGTGGGAACGATTTCATTTGACGGCACGCCGCCTAAACCGTTGCGCATTGATACCAGCGCAGATCCTGTATGCGAAACGACAAATCCCGACCAGACGACCGATTGGGTGGTCGTAAGCGATCACAAACTCGCGAATGTTGTGGTGTATGTTCGGGGCGAATCCTTGAATCTGTATTCATTTGAAACTCCGTCGGCGGGTGTAACACTCGAACATAAAGGCTGTCGCTACGTGCCACACGTCCTAGGTCTGCAGACGCAACAAACGTTGTGGGTGCTCAACAGCGACGCTACTACTCACAACACGCATCCGACACCGAAGAACAATCGCGAATGGAACTATTCACAGCCGTCAGGAGCAGCTGCCATTACGCAACGGTTTGAGTGGCCGGAACTTTTCATCCCATTCAAGGACAATCAGCATCCTTGGGAGAAGGCTTACGTGGGTGTCTTTTCACATCCATTCTTTTCTGTTAGCGCGACGGACGGTACATACAAAATTTCTGGCGTGCCGCCCGGTCAATATACGATCGTGGCATGGCATGAAAGATTCGGCGAACAAACCGGGGATGTGTTTTTGGCAGGTAGCGAACAAAAGACACTGGACTTTACATTCAAGGCGTCCGACCATTAACGACGATGCCAAACAGCCAAATCGTTGGACGCGAGCGGCGGGAGCGTGTTTCGCATCATAACTGGTCCGGCGAGACTTGAATCAATTCGCGCCGCCGCGTCAACTCAACCGTTGGGCAACTTCTTATTTGCTGGTTAGGCTACAATACGTGACACCATGAAAAAGCTACTCCCTGCCCTTATCGCACTTCTCGTTATCATCGGTCTCGGCACTGGCGTAATCTACTGGCGTCGCCACCATCGCCTAATCAACAAACCATGGGCGGCGAATCCATGTCCCAACGGACTCGCTTCCGTCGACAACAGCCTTCAACCAACTCTCAGAATAAATTTGCTCGAAACCAATTGTGAAAACGACATCGCTTCGGTTCACTTCAACGTGACGAATGTTGGAACGACGCCACTTAAATATTTCTACGTGCGTGCTATTTATACCTACGATACTTATGTCGACGATGGCGCGGAAACCGGAACCGGACCACTTGCCGTTAGCCAGTCCGAACAGGGTTTCTTCGGGCAGGGAACGCCCACGAACTACGGCCAATCTGTGGGACGGCTGCACAGTATCGTATTAATTCCATCGTTATTGGAATTTCCAGATGGGACGAAATGGCGACGACCATCTATTCACGAACCAACTTCGAAATGACGGCGTTGCCCATCAAAATCGTTGCAGGCGAGCGCGGGACAGCGCCTTTCTCAACGAGCTTAGTCCGGCGCGGGTTGTGTGTCACCGCTCTCGCCACCTGAACTCAAACGTTGGATGGCCATCACACAGCCCTGTAGTGGAATGATTAATGATGAATCTGCTAAAACGTTGTCTCTTATTAATCTTCACGGCACTGTTGGCTGCTGCTCAAGTGAGCGCACAGACCGGACAGAAAACCCCATCAACTAAATATTGGCCGACGCAGGGATGGCGATCTTCTTCGCCTGAGGCGCAAGGAATGGACTCGGCGAAGCTTGCCGAAGCGTTCGACTACATACAACAGCAGAAAGTTCCGATTCACAGTCTGCTGATCGTGCGCAATGGAAGCATCGTCCTGGACGCGTACTTCTATCCTTTCCAGGCTGATCAGTTGCATGACGGCGCATCGATGACCAAGAGCGTTACCAGCACACTGATCGGCATTGCGATTGGACAACACAAACTTTCCGGAGTGAGTGAGTCAGTCCTTTCACTTTTCCCGCTGCGTACAATTGCTAACCGCGACGAACGCAAAGAACACGTGACAATCGAACAGTTGCTAACGATGACCTCAAATCTGGATTGCCGCTCTCAGCACGAAATTACGCTGACCGAAATGATGCAGAGCAAAGATTGGGTAAAGTTCATGCTCGATCTGCCCATGGCAAATGATCCCGGAAACAAGTTCGTGTATTGCAGCGGTGGAATGCACCTGCTTTCAGGGATCATTTCTCAAACGACGGGCGTGAGTGCGCTCGAATTTGCGCGTCGCGAGCTTTTCCGCCCGCTGGGCATTAACGATGCAGTCTGGCCTACCGATCCCAATGGAATAACTCATGGGTGGGGTGATTTGCACCTGCGGCCTCGCGACTGGGCGAAGCTAGGGTATCTGTGGCTGAATCAAGGCCGCTGGGAAGATCGGCAACTCGTGCCTGTTGACTGGATGGAAACCGCAATTCAGGTTCATTCGCGGGCATCTTGGGGTGATCAATACGGTTATGGCTTCTGGGTTCATGCTGACAGGAATCCACCAGAATTCGAGGCGCTTGGTAGGGGCGGTCAGCGAGTGAGTGTGCTGCCAGCGAGGAATCTGGTCGTTGTCTTCACTGGTGGACAATTCGAGCCGGGAGCCATCGGGCGTTTCATCGGCCAGTCAGTTAAATCGGACCAACCTTTGCCGGAGAGTCCGAGTGGAGCGGCTCGGTTGGCGAAAGCTATTAACGAGGTTAAACGACCGCTGGCGGCGCAACCCGCTGCCCCAGAACCGCCGATTTCCAAAACAGTTTCCGGCAAGAGTTACCAACTGGAAAGTAATCCGATCGATCTTAAATCAGTCTCCATGACCTTTTCGGGTTCAAACGAAGCCGTGGTGCGCCTGGAGTTCACCGACGGCCGGATTGAACAGAGGCCGATTGGTCTTGACGGAGTGCCACGCATTTCGCCCGGCGGTCGTTTCGGATTGCCGGTGGCACTGAAGGGCGCGTGGGAAAGCAACGATACTTTTGTTTTCAACTACAACGAGGTAGCAAATATCAATTCGTATTCCTTCCGAATGACCTTCTCCGGCGTCGATGTTAGCGTGCAACTAAAAGAAAAGACCGGACTCAAAGAAGGAAAATTCCACGGCCGCCAATCGCGGTAACTTGGCTGACCTGGTGGTGAGATACAAGGAAGAATGTTAATAAAACAGATGCGTCGCCGTTACGACAGAAAAATTATGTTTCGAGATTGAATCAACGGGGCCATCCAACAAATCGTTCGATGGCTTTCTTATGCTTATACGTAACTTGAACGAACGCATCGATGAATCTTCCTGCCTATTTGAAATCACTTGGATATATCGAAATCCCTTTCACCCTAACACGGGTCAATCATATTGTGGTTCATGCTAAGGTAAACGGTGAGGATGTGGTCTTGATAGTTGATACTGGGGCGTCTCGGACCTGCATTGCCGAAAGCTGCGCGGACCGGCTGGGTTTGACATCCGGCACAGTGAAACCAGTGGCAGCAAGTTTGGCCCTGCCGAAGAAGACCAAGGCATGGAGCAAATTGGAAAGTCTGGATATTGGTTCGTTGCATATGACAGATTTTGAAACGTGGATTGTTGATTTCTCTTACATCAATATGCTTGTCGAAATGAAAGGCGAAGAACTTTGTGACGGCGTTCTGGGAACGGATATTTTGACGCGTAAATCAGCGGTGATTGATTACAAGGGCCGCAACTTGTATCTCAAGGGTGCCTGATGCATCCACGCGCCGCCTATAA
>QHXG01000824.1 GCA_003222845.1 Acidobacteriota bacterium
GGCCGAGAGTGTAGGGCGCCTGACGGCGGATGATCTGCGCGCCTATCATCAGAAGGTCATGCAGACGTCGCACTTGCTGCTGGTCGTGGTTGGCGATCTCGATCCCGTGCAATTGAAGCAAAAAATCGCCGCGTCCTTCGCCAAACTTGCCCGCGGCGATTACAAATTGCAAACACCGCCGCCGATCACTTTCACGGCATCGACCGTTGAGGTAACCAGCCGCGAGCTGCCGACCAACTACGTCCAGGGAATATTCGGGGCGCCGTCCATCACTTCGCCCGACATTTATCCGATGCGCGTCGCGGCGTCGCTCTTGCGCGATCGCGTGTTTGAAGAGGTGCGCGTCAAACGAAATCTCTCTTACGCGCCCGATGCTTTCTTGCGCAGCCAGAGCGCAAACATCGGCGGTCTCTACGTGACCGCAGTCGACGCGAACCAGGCCGTACGCGTCATGCTCAATGAAATCTTACGGCTGCAACGCGAGCCGATCGATCAAGACGATATCACCGCGGTGATCGCGCAGTTTCTCACTACCTACTACATGAGCCAGGAGACCAATGCCGCGCAGGCTGCCGATGGCGGCGGCTGGCGCAACTCGCTACTCTTTCTGGAAAAGTTGCGCGCAGTCACGCCCGCCGACGTGCAACGCGTCGCGCAAAAGTACATGCACAACTTTCGCTTTGTCGTGCTGGGCAATCCGCAGCAGATCGATAAGAACGTGTTCACGGGACAAGCGAGTAACTGAACCTGCAAGCGCCCATTCATAGGAGCGCGCGCCTCCGTGCGTGCGGTCCGCAGGCATCTCGCGATCGCTGATTTCATCGCGATTCGCGAAGCACGCAAGCACGAGCAGGGTTGACTTAGCGGGGAGGCACTGTTTTTATTTCTTCTTAGGCTTAGGCGGCGGCCCAAAATCGCCGTAAGTAATGAACCCGGATCGCGATGAATCATCCTTCTGCGCTTCGCGTCCAGCCCAAATTCGCCCATGAATAGCATCGAGAAATCGCCGTAATCGAGTCGCAGCACGATCGAGTTTGCCTTTGGTGGTAATCGTGATTTCTCCCTGCAAGTCTGTGCGATAGACTTTCGCATTCGCAGCTTTGAGGCGATCCAGCACCACCTGCGCCGGATGTCCGTAACGATTCCACGCGCCGTCCGAAATGATCGCAGCCTCGAGTTTGACGCGCTTAACGAATTCTTCTGAAGTCGCATATTTCGATCCATGGTGCGCAACCTTGACCACGTTCGCTTTCAGCTCGACGTCCTTGCCTAAGAGCCGTTGCTCGGTCTGCGCTTCGGCGTCGCCCATGAATAGCATCGAGAAATCGCCGTAATCGAGTCGCAGCACGATCGAGTTTGCATTGATCTCGTGGCCCCCGGCTTTCATCTGCTCTTTAGTGAAGAATGGTTCGCTGGGGGCAATCACCGTCAGAATGGCGCCGCCGCCGAGATCGTACTTCTTTCCCGGTTGCGCCTTTTCATATTGCGCGCCGCTTTGTTTCACCGCCGCTTGGTATTTATCGAAAAAGGCGGTCACCGCGCCTTTCTTTAGTGGCGGAGGTGTGGGCGTAGCTTTCGCCTTCACACCTTTGCCCTTCGGGCTGGCCGCAGCTTCCGGCGCAGGCGTGGAAAGATCGACACCGTTATCGATTACTGTTCCAACTTTGTCGCCGTACAAGACTTCATCCGCGCCACCGATGTGATCCGATTGCGGCTCAGTCGCGATGAAGTAGTCGAGACGCTCGACCTGGTAGCGCTTTAACGCGTCGAGCACGAGTTTGCCCTTGCCAGTGTCGCCGGTGTCAATCAGAGCAGCTTTGCCGGTCGGCGAGATAATCAAGATCGAATCTCCCTCTATCGGCCCGACATCGAGCACGTGCACTTGCAACTCGCCCGAAGGTTTCGGCGCCCGCGAACGCCACCACGGGAGCACCCATTTCCAGCCCACGATCGCGCTTGCGCCTAACAGAAGTATGAGCACCGCAATCGCGCATCCGCATCCT
>QHXG01000083.1 GCA_003222845.1 Acidobacteriota bacterium
GTCCATTGGGATCGGGATCTTCGATCAGATAAGTCTTAACGTCGCACATCTCCATGGTTGTTGGGCTCTTGTATTCGAGCATCGACGGAAACTTGTGCACGACGTTGCGATTCGCGCGATAGGCCATCTCTTCCATCAAGATTTCGCCCAGGCCCATGTAGACGCTGCCTTCGACTTGTCCCATCACCAGCACCGGATTAATCGATTTGCCGATGTCATGAGCGATCCAGATGCGCTCGACCATGACGATACCAGTTGAAGCGTCGACATCCACTTCGGCGACCGCAGCGGAATAACTGTAAGCCGGCGACGGCCCCACACCCGCGCCTTTATACTTACCCGGTGAGGGCGGTGGTGTGTAGGAACCAACAGTGCCAATTGTGCCGAACCTCGATTCAGCGAGCACCACAGCTTCGGCGAAAGTGACGCCAACTTCAGGATTCTCGACATCGAATGCGCGCCGTTCGGCAAAGGAAACATTTTCAATCGGCACCTTGAGTTTTTCGGCCACGGCAATCGTCAAGAACTCGCGGGCGCGTTCGGCGGCTTGAATCGCGGCATTGCCGGTCATCAACGTAACGCGGCTGGAATAACTGCCCAGATCTACGGGTGTCAGATCGGTATCGGCAGTTACCACGCGAATGTCGAACGGCTCGATTCCTAAAACTTCGGCGACGATGTAAGCAAGAATCGAATCCGATCCCTGGCCGATATCTATCGAACCGCACATGACACAAACACCGCCCTGCCGATCGAGTCGAAGCTGCACCCCAGACTGCGGCATGTTGTTCCAATAGATAGGGAGACCGGCGCCACAGATGTACGAAGAGCAAGCGAAGCCAATGCCTTTGCCGTATGGAAGTTTTCGGTTTCCGTTGTCAGAACCCCGAAGCGCTGTGTCAGAACCGCGAGCGGTAGCGACCGGATCAGGTGCTCCGACGACTGTGGTTGATCCGGTCGCTACCGCTCGCGGTTCTGACACGTTCCAGCCTGAGAATTTGTTCTTCCAATCCGAACCTTCGATGACTTTGTCGATGCAAGCGCCCAAGCCCATGCTGCCGATCCGAAGATAGTTCGCGGTAACCGAATACGGCTTGACTAGATGTCGTTTGCGCATCTCGGCCGGATCAAGATTGAGTTCTTCAGCAATTTTGTCGAGATGAACTTCGAGCGCGTAGCGTGGCTGGGGCGTGCCGTGCCCTCGTTTCGGGCCGCACGGCGGTTTGTTGGTGAAGACGCGCAGGCCGTCGAACTTGTAACGCGGCACTTCGTAAGTGACGGTTTGCAAAGCGCCGGTATAGAAGGTGCTTGCCACGCCGTAGCTCCCATAGGCGCCGCCATCGAGGAATGACTTGAAATGCATCGCGGTAATCGCGCCATCTTTTTTCACTCCAGTCTTCACATTCATCAAAACGGGATGACGCCCGCGATGGCAATAAAAAACTTCTTCGCGCGTTAGCGTACATTTCACCGGTCGGCCCGTGATCATCGAGAGTTTGCAAACAATCACTTCATGATTAAACGGGTCGCTCTTGCCGCCAAAGCCGCCTCCATTTGGCGTAGCGATGACGCGAATATGGCTGGCCGCAATTTCCAACACCTTGGTCAGCGCGCGATGCACATAGTGCGGTGTCTGGGTTGAGCTCCACAGAGTGAGCTTCTCGTCGGTGTCGTAATAAGCAACGGCCGCGTGTTGCTCCATCGGCAAATGGGTGTTGCCTTCATAGAAAAAAGTATCTTCGCGAATTAGATCGGCTTCAGCGAATCCTTCGTCCGTCTCGCCAAATTCCAAGCTTACTTTCTTATGCACGTTGCCGCCGTCGCCGTATTCATGAATGCGCGGCTCATCAATCATCACGCCTTCTTCAATCGAAGAGATCGTTTGCAGCGGCTCGTATTCGACCTCAATCAAATTCATCGCGTCGAAGGCTACGTCTTCGTCAATCGCCGCCACCGCCGCCACCGGATCACCGATGAACCGCACCTTGTCGATGCAGAGCGCGTGTTCATCCTGACTAACCGGAAGAATGCCGTAGGGAATCGGCAAGTCTTTTCCCGTAATAATGCCTGCCACGCCCGGCAGCGAGCGTGCTTTTGAGAAATCGATATTTTTAATCAACGCGTGCGGCAGATGACTACGCAGGATTTTGCAGTAGAGCATGCGCGGCAGAAAGATGTCGTCGGCAAACTTCGTTTGACCTGTGCACTTTGCACGGGCATCGACCTTGCGAAAGGGCTTGCCGACGACTTTCGTAGGCTGGCCATTGTTTGATTGATGGTTAGACATTGCCGGATCAGAAATAACACGACATCTAAGCATCCTCATAGGTCAGGAAGGGCGGCTTGCCCCCGTATATATTTTCCTCGGCGCTGTTGCGGGGGCAAGCCACCCTTCCTAACCTATGAGGTAATTTTAGCTTCATCACCAGCCATAGATACTTTCGCTAGCTGGTTCCATCTCTTCGCCGCGCATCCGCGCCGCCGCTAACTCCACCGCTTCGTAAACCTTAATGTAGCCGGTGCAGCGGCAGAGATTTCCTGACAAAGCCTCTTTGATATCGTCGCGCGTAGGCTTTGAATTCTTCTCCAACAATTCTTTAGCCGCCAACAGAAAACCCGGCGAGCAATAACCGCACTGCGCGGCGCCGAGATCGGCAAACGTATCCTGAAGCGGATGGAGTCGACCAGCTTCAGCCATGCCTTCAATGGTCGTCACCTCACGGCCTTCCGCATCGAGACCGAGCATCAGGCAGGAAAGAATCGAACGCCCATCGACCAAAATCGTGCAAGTGCCGCATTCGCCAAGCTCACAACCATGCTTCGTTCCAGTGAGATTCAAATCTTCACGCAGGACTTCAAGCAGAGTCTTATGCGGCGCGAACGCAACTTCGGCAGGTTCACCGTTCAGAACGAATCGAATGTGAGATTTCTGCTTAGTCATTTCTGGTTCCTTTGCGAGCTTTGCGCCTTTGCGAGCAACAAATTCACCCAAGGGCCAAGACGCAAAGGATTACGCGGGGTCACGCGTTCGCGCCCGCTGCGTCCTGCTTCTTCATCTTACCCAACACCACATTATCAATCAGCCGTGTCTTGTCGATAAAGACAGCTAGTGAAAGCAGCGCCGGGCGATCCTCGATCTGATCCAGGGTTTCGAGGGTTTCGGCATCGTTCACGCTTATGTAATCGATCCGGGCGAGCGGCACTTTCTCGATCGTCGAACGCGCTAACTCGATCAAACGCCTGCTGCTATCCTCGCCGTCCTCATACGCGGCGCGCGCTTGCGACAGAGCCCGACTCAAAACTGTTGCAGCCTGACGCTGTTCATCATTCAAATACTCGTTGCGCGAAGACATCGCCAGTCCTGATGCCTCGCGCACGACGGGTAACACGACTATTTCGGTATGGAAGCCGAGATCGCGCGGATAGGCCCCAAAGTCCTCGCCGGGGCCGAACTGCGTGGGATTTACGAAGATCGAAACCACGACGACGTCACACATCGCCCGGGCTTCGTGGATGAGACTCAGGTGCCCTTCGTGCAGCGCGCCCATCGTGGGCACCAACCCTATAGTGCGGTTTTCTTCGCGGCGCAACTTACGCGCGATAGACATCATGCGTTTGCGACGATTGACTATTTCCATACCAAAGCGCTGACACAACAATAACGGACAAAATGCGCAAGAGAGAAATCAGGAACGCTCTTTCACAAGCTTCAGCCGTCATTAATTGTCGAAGCGTCTTGGACGACTCTACATTATTCGCGGCCGCGGGCAAAGTTATTGTCCGGCGCCCGAAGCCTTCGCACTTGCGGCCTTCGCGCGCTCTTCCATCTCTTCCATCGAGACGTCTTCTTTGTGGGTCGCGACATGCCAGACATGGCCAAACGGGTCCGTTAGCGTGCCGGTTCGGTCGCCATAAAATTTGTCTTGCACGGCCTCTTTGACGGACGCGCCCGCCTCGACGGCTCGATTGAAAACGGTGTCAACGTCTTCGAGATAAATCATCAGGCTTACGGGCGAGCCGCCAAGGGCCCGCGGTCCTTTGTAACCCATCTCGGCGAATTCATCCGCGAGCATGATCGGCGAATCGCCAATCTTGATCTCCGCGTGCCCAATCTTTCCAT
The DNA here is from genome assembly GCA_003222845.1 of Acidobacteriota bacterium. Classification (GTDB taxonomy): domain Bacteria; phylum Acidobacteriota; class Blastocatellia; order Pyrinomonadales; family Pyrinomonadaceae; genus UBA11740. The sequence goes on from QHXG01000083.1 coordinate 4,121, forward strand.
CCGGCGCGGGAAAGCGAAACAACTCCGTGGCGCCGAATGCCTTCTTGTAGAACTCGATCGCGTCAGCCGCGCCTTTGATGATCAAATAAGGCGTGACTGAGTGGTAACCTTCGGGAATTGATTTGACTGCCATGATTCTCTTCTCCTTCTTCGTCTGTTAGTGATGATTGCTCATCTAGATTTTACTGCGCACGTGTCAGCTTATTTCATTTGCGAACTGAGATACCACGTATTCCCAAACGGATCCTTAATTGTTCCGGAGCGACCACCGTAAGGCGCGTTCGCGGGTTCGCCCATCGAGACTGCTCCCTCAGCTTTCATCGCGCGTGCATACCAGGCGTCGCAATCATCGACATAAACCATTAAATGCATCGGCCGCGGCTGCCATGCTCCGTGTGCTTCGCCCATCTCAATAATCGAATCGCCAATTCTGATTTTCGCGTGATGAACTATCCCTTCGGGAGACTGATGCCGCGCAATCTCTTCCGCGTTGAATGCCTCCTTCAGGAAGGCGATCAACTTTGGCGCGCCGCGTGGATTGAAGTAAGGCATCAGGTTGGGGAGGCCTTCCGGAACGTAGGTCGGCCCTACGGCGGTTGCGAGATACCAGTGATTGCCGCCGACATCTTCGATCGCGGCGCCGCGTTCGCCATAGTCCATATCCGCTGGCGGCATCAACGAAGTCGCACCGGCTTGCACTGCGTTTTGATACACGCCGTCCACGTCCGCGACGTACACATGCAGCGACACCGGCACCGGCGTTCCTTTCCACTTAGAGCCCTTGCCGCCGCCGCCAATCATCAGCATCGAGTCGCCAATTCTGTATTCAGAATGAAAGCCGCCCGCGGAACCCAGCCCATAAACCTTGCCCTGCGCGCCAAATGTGCTCGTGATAAAAGCTATCTCGTCATGCACATCCGGCACCACAAGGTAAGGCGTGACAGTGCGAAAGCCTTCGCGAATTGCCGACTGCGCCGGCTTGTTCCTTTGGGTTGATTGTGCTTTGGTGCTCATTAACGTTTTCCTTTCGATTTCATCCTTTAACCGAGCTTTGAAGTCCGCGCGCGGCAAGTGGCGGAGTTCCACTGCGACGCGGAGCAATTCCGAAATCGTCGGCTCTAGAACATCAGGCGACACGCCCTGCGGATTCCGCACCATCGCTTCGATCGCCTGATCGAGTCGTTCTGTTAATTCAACTTCACTCATAATTCTTCACTTCCGCACTAATTGCGAGCTTTGCCCGCAAATTCTCGAGCGCGCGGAACTGTAACTGCTTCACCGCTCCTTCGGTGCGGCCCAGCTCATCCGCGATTTCGCGAATGCCTTTCTCTTCAGCAAACCGCATTATCACGACTCGACGCTGATCTTCTCCGAGTCCGCCAACCAATCTAAATAGATACGCGCGGCGTTCGCTGTCCTCTAGATCGACTTGCTGAGATTGTTTGCCTTGCTTGGGACTATCTATCGTTTGAGATGGACGGCTTTCATTGATGGCCATAGCTCCCTCTCGCGCCACCCGCTTCGCTCGATCGGCAATCATGTTCGAAGCGATCCTCAATAACCACGCCGCGAACGGCGCGCCCGTCCATTTGAATCTCGGCAGATATTGAAGCGCCTTGTGAAAAACCTCAGAGGTCAAGTCTTCCGTGGCCGCGCGATCGCGCACGCGTCGAGCAACATATGCATACACGACTTCAAAATTATTTTCATACAGCGCCGCAAACCGCGACGCATCGCGCTGCGCGGCTTCGACTAGAAGCCGCTCATCCGCCTCGTTCGCTCGTTTGAGGCGAACTTTCTTTGCAGGTTCGCTGCCGGCCATCGCTCTTCAATGTATATAAACTATTCGGGAGTAGAAAGGTTACGATCCCTTTCCGCAGATTTCGCGGATTTCACAGATAAGCTAATTAGTAAGATGACGACCAGCCTACCCTCAAGTGCCGAATTTCAGCCAGCGATCGCTCTGTTATTTCTGCGTAATCTGTGTAATCTGCGGATTATCACTTGCTCGTCACCAACGGCAGATCAACAAAGCTTGCCTTACCGGGCGCGTGATAAATCCGCTGGGTCGCTCTTCGATAATCCGCCGGCTTAGCCCAGAAGATGTTCTGTACGAACGTCTGCGGATTGCGATCGTAAAGTGGGAACCAGCTCGATTGCACTTGCACCATAATTCGATGACCAGTCAGGAACACATGATTCGTAGTCGGCAAGTTCCACCGATAAAGCAGCGGCTCGTTCGATTTGATCGGTTTCGAAGTCTCAAGACTTTCTCGATAACGCCCGCGAAAGACATCCATGGACACGCTCAGTTGATAGCCGCCCATCTTCGCATCGCCGCCAACTTCATCCGGATAGACATCGATCACTTTTACGACCCAATCGGAATCCGTTCCACTCGTCGAGGCGATCAGATTTACGATTGGCTGGCCACTAATCTTTACCTGCGCAGTCAAAACATCGGAAGAAAATGCCAGCACATCCGGACGCCCTGATGCTTCGCGCTGATCGTCAACTAACCAACAAGGCCACTGCGCGCAAGTGTCGTAACCGGTCGGCTGAATTGGTCGCGCGCGAAACGGCACGGGC
>QHXG01000084.1 GCA_003222845.1 Acidobacteriota bacterium
CAACGGCGCAGCCGCCGACGCCATGGCTCAACGAGACTGAGCGCGCGAAGTTCGAAACGCTGCGCGTTTCGGGTTCGGAAGCGCTGTTCAATCTCGACTACGAAACCGCGCGCAAGAACTTCAAAGAGATGGCCCAGGCGTTTCCGAGTTATCCCGCCGGTCCGCAGTTCCTGGCCGATACGCTGTGGGCGGAAACGCTTTACCAAACCCGACGTTTGCAATCTTCGTTATACGGCAATGACGACACCTTCTATTCAACGAGCGACGACAAAGCCGATCCACGCATTGTCGATCAGTTTCGAACTCTCACGCGCCAGGCGCGGCTGCTTACCGAAGCGCGCTTGAAACAATTTCCAAAGGACCCGGAAGCGTTGTATTTCATGGGCGCGATCGAAGGATTGAAAGCTTCGTTCGAGGAAGCAGTCGAGCGCCGCCACTTTGCCGCCTTAAAAGATGGATCGGATGCGGTCGATAAGCATCGTGAAGTGATCAAGCTCGATCCTTCGTATCGCGATGCCGAGCTAACCATCGGTTTGTATGATTACACCGTCGGCGCATTGCCATTGCCGGTGAAGATCGCTGCGGGAATGTTTGGCTTCCACGGTTCCAAAAAGCGCGGCCTCGCCACGCTGGAGCGCGTAGCCAAGGAAGGTCGTTGGGTTCAAGGCGAAGCAAAGACGTTGCTGATCGTTCTCTATACACGCGAGAAGCGCTTTGGGGAAGCAGCCACACTAGCGCGCGAGTTGACAGCGAAATATCCGCGCAATTATCTCTATCGTCTCGAAGCTGCCGACGCGCTGGTGTCACAGGCAGCGCAGGAGCGCGCAAATCATGCGGAAGTAATTACTGCGACTGAAAGTGAAGCATTCGCAACCTTCGATTCTCTGCTGAAGGATAAGGCGGTGCGCGACAGCGCTGCGCGTGCTTTCGATCTAATTCATTTCAAATACGGCGAAGCGTTGATGACTGCCGGCCAATACGAACATGCGGCGAAAGAATTTCTGGCGGCGGCCGATACCCAGGGCGCTCAGCAGGGACTGGCAACAATGGCCCATCTCTACGCCGCGCGCGCCTTAGATCTTGCCGGTAAACGCAGCGACGCGCTGACTCAATACCGCGCCGTGCTCGCGCGCCCGAACGTGTACGACGCGCACGATCAGGCGCAGTCGGGATTGAAAGAAGCGTTTAAGAAGAAGTTGAGTTAACGCATTCTAGAAAATGGAAACGACCTTCCTCGGCGAGCCGACCCAAGCTCACGCGAAGTGACTGTGACTCGGTTATCTTCTAGATCACCACTTGCAATAGACTCATCTAAATAGTCAGCTGCGCCAGGCTTAAGGATCGTTTTGAGGTTACAAAGAAGGAGATTAACGACGTCAGAAATATCCCCGGCGAGTGCGCGACTTTTTCAGTCGTCGGTCGAAAGGCCTAGTCTAAGGGAAAGTCTTTAAAGACACGTGCGAGTTCGGTGGTTGCCCTTCAAGTTTGCCTTTCGGAGAGCGGCGATGAAGTACACTTTTCGCTCAGTTCTGTAAACTACGGCACTTCAATCATCAGCTCCCGCCCCATGAAGGTGAAATTCGGCCGGCGCCGGCCCTTCATGTATTTCGCGGCGGTTTGCGAGAGCGCGGTGATGATGATTGGCAAGGCGATCGTGGCGTCGCAGTTCACGTAGGCAGTCAGAGCGCCGCGTCCCAGTTTTCCGTAAACCAGCGATTCATCGAAGGCCACGGCGGTCGAACGCCCGCCGGGATGCGGCGCGTCGGCGGCGATTTGAATCGCGTACTTGTGTCCGTGAACCTGCTGTTTGAAGATGTGGACCGCGGACATTTCAGTCTGGCGCAGAAAACTTTTGGCAATGCCGCCGCCAAGATTAATCACGCCTGAGACGCGCGCGCGGAGAGCAATCTGAGTCATGTCCAGCACATCCTGCACCACGTCGAACTGAAAGTTATTCTTCTTTTCGAAGCGCGAACCCGCAATGCCCACAGCGATGCCGCTATCGGAGATTCCGGGACAAAAAACCGGCACGCGCGATTTGTAAGCGGCAGTGAGCACGCCGTCTTCCGAAGCGATCTCAGCCAGCTCACGGCCGAGCAGGTGCAGAAACTCGCGCGTCGAGTAAGGCCGTGTCTGATCCAATTGGGACGCAAAGCCGCCGACCCATTCTTCGGCTTCGTGATATTCCTCTTCGCTGGCCAGCAGGTCCCACATGCGATTGATTTGCGCCGACTCTAACTCAGCATCAGTCATATTAGGATGCGCCTGAAAATGATAACGGCCGAGGGTCTCGTGCAAGTCGTGAAAGATGAGCGAGCCGGACAAAACCAATACGTCGACAAATCTATTCTTGATCACGTAAGCAAGTAACCGGCGCATGCCAGCCGGAATCAGACCGCCTGAAGCGGCGACGGTAATCGTCGTATTGTCGCCGAGCATGTCCAACCAGATGCGATGCGCTTCGGCCAGTTGCCGGCCGCCGAAGCCGGTGCCTTCCATTTTTTCGAGCAGACCAGCCACCGAGCGATCGCGGTCGACCGGCACTGGTCTCGTAGGAATGGTCAGGTACTTGCTCGGTTTTGGTTTTCGCTGTGTCACCATAAGCTTGTCCTACCTTTAGTGAAAATGTTCACGGCGTCGCATCTGCCTCCCTCTCCCTATGGGAGAGGGTCGGGGAGAGGGCTTAACGACGAAAGAGATTCTTCGCCCGGTTTTTCAACTACGCCCTCACCCTTGCCCTCTCCCAAAGTGAGAGGGAATATATTAATAGTCATGACGCCGTCGACCACGCGTGCGGTTACCATTAAGTGCGATATACGTGTAAGCATCGAAGCGTGATTCGTAAAAGTTGACCAGCTCCGCGCCCTCAGCCTCCGTCAACTCACCGTCCTTGATCCGCTGCGCCACCTGGCGACGAAAGCCGTCGTGCAAAAGACCACGCTCGTAACGGGCGCGCGCGGCCGCTTCGCCTACGGTCGTGCCGCGAATCACTTTCTTGATCAGATAACCCTCTTCGTCTATGTGAATCTGCGCTTCGTTTGGCGTGCCGAACAGGTTGTGATTGTTGCCCATCACTTCCTGGTAAGCACCGACCAGCATGAAGGCGAGATAGTAAGTCTCGTCCGGATCGATCTTGTGGAGTTCCAACACATGCTTAACGTCATGCAGGTCGACGAACTTGTCGATTACACCGTCGGAATCGCAGGTGATGTCGCAGAGCGTGGCGAACTCAGTAGGCGGTTTATTCAAGTGTTGGATAGGCACGATCGGGAACAACTGATCGAGCGCCCAGTGATCGGGCACGGACTTGAATACTGAGAAGTTGGCCAGATACTTGGCGCACAAAAGCTTCCGCAGGTCGCCAAACTCTTCCGGGACATATTTGGATTGCTGAGCATAACGATCGGCGCGCTCGCAAACGTCCCAGAAAAGCACTTCGCCTTTGGCGCGATCCTCCAGAGAGATCAATCCCAGATTGAAAAGCGTGAACAGCTCCTCGCGATGCTCGAGCGCGTCGTGATAGTACTCGCGATAATTCTTAATTGTGATTGTCTCGCGCAGGTCGCCCAGCTCAATCACTACCTGCGGATCGTCTTCGTCGATTTCGATCGGCGTGATGTCCTCAACGACGGTTTCAATCTCTTCCAGAACGTTCGTTACCAGAATCGCGTGATAAGCGGATAAGAAGCGTCCCGATTCCTGAATGATTGTCGGATGCGGTACGTTCTCATCGTCACAGACCTGCTTGATTGTATAGATGACGTCGTTAGCGAATTCCTGCGCATTGTAGTTTGCCGACGAATCAAACGCCGTCTTTGAACCGTCGTAATCGACGGCCATCCCGCCGCCGACATCGAGCAAATCAACCGGCGCTTTCATCTGATAAATCTTGGCATAGACGCGCGCGGCTTCTTTCATCGCGTTCTTGATTCGCTTGATGTCGGTCAATTGCGAGCCGATGTGAAAATGGAGCAGCCGCAGCATGTCGATGCGGCCGGCTTCTTTCAAGCGATTAATCACTTCCAGTAACTCAGTTGTGGTCAGACCGAACTTTGCCGCCTCGCCACCAGACTTTTCCCAGCGGCCCGATCCTTTTGAATAAAGCTTGACGCGCATGCCAATCATCGGGAGGTTGCCTTCCGAGGCTTCGGCGATGCGCAGGATGTGGTCCAGTTCGCTCAGTTTCTCGACGACGATGACCACGCGCTTGCCTGACTTGGCACTGGTGTAAGCCAACTCGATAAACTCTTCGTCTTTGAAACCATTCAGCACCAACAAGCTGTCAGTCGATTGTTCCAGGGCCATCGCCGCGTACAGTTCGGCTTTCGATCCGGCTTCCAGTCCGAAGTCGTAACGCGATCCTTCGCGCAAATATTCTTCGACCACCGTTCGTTGCTGGTTGACTTTCATCGGATAGACGCACATGTGCGCGCCCTGGTATTCAAATTCGCGGATAGATTTGCTGAAGGCTCGTTGAAGTTTACGTACCTGCGCGGCGACGAGTTGTGGGAACCTCAGCAGCACCGGCGTGCTGATGCCACGGCGCGCCAAATCCTCGACTATCTCGTGCAAGTCCGCAGTGCGCGAATCACCCTCCGCGGGCCGCACAATCAGATTGCCCTTGCGATTCACGTCAAAGTAGCCGGCGCCCCAATTCTCGATCCCGTAGGTTTCGACAGTCTGTTCGATCGCAGTGGTCAACTAAGCGGTCTCCTGGTATGCCCTCTCGCAAGCGTTGACCCGCCCTGCAACCATACTGTGTGGCTGCTTTCTTAGGCCGGACAGCGAATTTCTTCAGGGTGGAACCTTTGATCGCAAAATGTAACAGAAAACACGAAGTCGGTCTATAACTTTTTTAGTCGACTGTGGTCGCCGAGTTCCTGACCTAAGTCTGTTGTTAATAACAACTTAGGTCTTATGCAATGCCTTTTCAACGCCTCGCGCAAAACTTTTGTGAGATAAGACACGGGGCAAAATCCTTGACAGGCTTATTTCGATCGCTATAATGCGAGTTTTTTAGTTGCGCGTCGTTCATGTCGTTTTCGCGCTTGCCAGACTGGGCCGGATTTCAAAACCACTTCGCGTCAGAAGCAATTTCGGGGCGAAGAGCAGGTCCGACACTCCCTTTTCCAAACTGGAGAGCAGATGCCGAAGAGTCGCCAAGGCGTCCCTAATGGGGCGAACCATGTCCAGCCGCGTCCACCGCAACTGCCCGCCACTATCTCTATCAGACAAACAGGAGGCCACGAGTAATGAAACCGAAGGATGTACTTGCGTTCGCCAAAGAGAACAAGGCGGAAATAGTAGATTTGAAGTTCGTCGATCTGCCCGGACTGTGGCAGCACTTTTCCATAACTACCAGCGAGCTGAACGAAGACCTTTTCGAAAACGGAATCGGTTTTGACGGCTCGAGCATTCGTGGCTTTCAGACGATCAATGAAAGCGACATGCTGCTCTTTCCCGATCCGAATACGGCGATGATGGATCCGTTTACCGAACTGCCGACCCTAAGTTTGATCTGCAACATTAAAGATCCGATCACCGGCCAGTCTTATACCCGCGATCCACGGTTCGTGGCGCAGAAGGCGGAGAAGTATTTGCAGTCAACCGGAGTCGCCGATACGAGTTACTGGGGACCAGAGATCGAGTTCTACATCTTCGACAACATTCGCTTCGATCAAAGCTACAACTACGGCTTTTATTTCATCGATTCTGAAGAGGGCGCGTGGAACACGGGCAGCGAGATGCGTCCGAACCTCGGTTACAAACCGCGCTACAAGGAAGGTTACTTTCCGGTGCCGCCGATGGATCATCAGCACGACATTCGTTCCGAGATGGTGCGTACGCTCGAGAAGTGCGGCGTCGTGGTCGAGATTCATCACCATGAAGTTGGCACCGCCGGACAGGCCGAAATCGATATGAAGTATTCGACGCTTACCAAGATGGCTGACCAGGTCTTGCTCTACAAGTACGTCATCAAGAACGTCGGGCGTCGGCGGGGAAAGACGGTGACCGTGATGCCGAAGCCGCTCTTTCAGGATAACGGCTCGGGCATGCATACCCACCAGAGTCTCTGGAAAAAAGGCAAGAACATCTTCTATGACAAGAAGGGTTACGCGTTATTGAGCGACACGGCGCGGCATTACATCGGCGGCTTGCTGCGGCACGCGCACGCGCTCTGCGGTTTAATTGCGCCGACCACTAATTCATATCGGCGGCTAGTGCCGGGATACGAGGCCCCAATCAACCTGGCGTATTCGCAGCGTAATCGCAGCGCCTGCATCCGCATCCCAACGTATTCGACCAGCGAGAAGGCCCGGCGTCTGGAATTTCGCACGCCGGATCCAAGTTGTAATCCGTATCTCGCTTTCCCGGCGATGTTGATGGCCGGTCTCGATGGCGTGAAGAATAAGATCGAGCCGCCCGCGCCGGTGGAAAAAGACCTCTACGAGCTGTCGGGCGCAGAAGCGAAGAAGATTAAATCAATGCCGGGTTCGCTGGAGCAGGCGCTGGATGCGCTGGAAGCCGATCACGATTTTTTGCTCGAGGGCGGAGTGTTTACCCCGGATGTGATCGAGACCTGGATTGCTTACAAGCGCAAGAAAGAAGTTGATGCCATCCGGCTTCGTCCGCATCCCTACGAATTTTCGCTCTACTTCGATATCTAGGAGATATTTTGGAGTGCGCCGGCAGAGCGCAGCGGCGACGGCGCTTTGGATAGGTTTCTGATTTAAGCCTTGATCGAGATCCAAAGCGCCGTCGCCGCTGCGCTCTGCCGGCGCACTCTAAAGGTCGATTCAGCAAAGATGACCAATTCTAATTCCAAATGTCCGCGTTGCGGCGAAGGTCGCTTGCTAAGCTGGCGCGTGCTCAGCGAAGAAGAACGCGAGGTCGTACGACGACTGCCGGCGTCGGCCGATTATTCTCTTGACGAGCGAAAGGCCACCCATCGCTGGTGTACGCGCTGCTGGTATGAAGACAGCTCTGGCTCGACGACTCTGGCGTGAACAGTTAACCATCTGACCGCTGATCTCTG